>JBLRWJ010000005.1:0-37164 GCA_047921315.1 Rhodobacterales bacterium
CCAATGAATTGCGCGCCCTGTTCCGCAAGCTGGGCTGGCGCAAGGTTGTCGCCTTCCAGACCCGCAACCCGCTGCACCGCGCGCATCAGGAACTGACCTTCCGCGCCGCGCGCGAGGCGCAGGCGAACCTGCTCATCCATCCGGTTGTCGGCATGACCAAACCGGGCGATGTGGATCATTTCACCCGCGTGCGCTGCTATGAAGCGGTGCTGGATCAATACCCGTCCTCCACCACCACGATGAGCCTTTTGAACCTTGCCATGCGCATGGCTGGCCCGCGCGAGGCGGTCTGGCACGGCTTGATCCGCAAGAACCACGGCTGCACCCATTTCATCGTGGGCCGTGATCACGCCGGCCCCGGCAAGAACAGCGCGGGGCAGGATTTCTATGGTCCCTATGACGCGCAAATCCTGTTCAAGGAACATCAAGACGAGATCGGGCTGGAGATGGTCGATTTCAAACACATGGTCTATGTGCAGGAAAAGGCACAATATTATCCTGCGGATGAAGTGCCGGAAGGCTCCACCGTGCTGGATATTTCCGGCACGGAACTGCGCCGCCGTCTGGCCGAAGGGCTGGAAATCCCGGAATGGTTTTCCTTTCCGCAAGTCGTATCCGAATTGCGCCGCACCCGTCCGCCACGGTCCCAGCAGGGCTTTACCGTGTTTTTCACAGGGTTTTCAGGCTCGGGCAAATCGACAATTGCCAATGCTCTGATGATCAAACTGATGGAGATGGGCGGCCGTCCGGTCACGCTGCTGGATGGGGATCTGGTGCGCAAGAACCTCAGCTCGGAGCTGGGTTTCAGCAAGGAACACCGTGATCTGAACATCCGGCGCATCGGCTATGTCGCGTCAGAGATCACCAAGAATGGCGGCATCGCCATCTGCGCGCCGATCGCGCCCTATGCCACAACCCGCCGCGCCGTCCGCGAGGAGATCGAGCAATTCGGCGCCTTTCTTGAAATTCATATCGCCACCAGCATCGAAGAATGTGAACGGCGCGACCGCAAAGGCCTCTATAAGCTGGCGCGCGAGGGCAAGATCAAGGAATTTACCGGCATATCAGACCCTTACGATGTGCCCGAAAGCCCTGAATTGCGCCTTGATACCGAGAATGTCGATGTTGACACCTGCGCGCATCAGGTGATCCTGAAGCTGGAAAGCATGGGCCTGATCGCGGTCTGATCTGCCTGAAAGCGCGAATTGCACAGCAAAGGCCGCATCCTTCGGGGTGCGGCCTTTCATAATGCCCGTCCGGGGGGGCGCTTCTTCCCGGACAAAGGCGGTTTCTGATCACATCAGATCAATGGACAGCCACCGGCGCCATATCGTTCTGGCGGGCCAGCAAAAAGGCCATTCTACGGTCTTTGACCAACGCCAGTTGTGCGCCGCGTGCATCATGCACGGCATATAGTGTCTCAACCCCCATGGCTTGCTGGCGGATTTCTTCCGGCAGGTCTGCCACTTTCACGGGGCGGACATAGACGATGGGGTTCTCACCCTCGTGACCGAAATCATATTGTACATCCATACGCGTTATCCTTTTCTGATCTTGATCGATTGCACCACCGTTTCGGGCTGTGCGCGTGTCAGATCGACATGAAGCAATCCGTTTTCCATAATCGCCTCCCCGACTTCGACACCGTCTGCCAGCACAAAGCTGCGCTGGAACTGCCGCGCCGCAATACCACGATGCAGATACACCCTGCCCTCGCCATCCTCTCTCTGGCGGCCCCGAATGACCAATTGCCGGTCCTCCACGGTGATCGCCAGATCGTTTTCGGCAAAACCAGCCACCGCAAGGGTGATGCGATAGGAATTGTTTGAGGTCTGTTCGATATTGAAGGGGGGATACCCCTCATTTCCGGATTTCGCGTTGCGTTCCAGCAACCTCTCCAACTGGTCAAATCCCAGCAGATAGGGGTGTGACCCCAATGTCAGTTTTGTCATCGACACGTCCTTGTCTTAAGCGACCGTCCATCCGCAGGCCCCGCTTCGGCAACCCGCATAACAATGATATGGGGAGGGATCGCCCACAGTGCAAGATCCTTTGCGATTTTGCAGGATTTCAGTATCTTGGAATTCCGCGACAAACGCGCAACGGGGGGAATCACCCGCCAGGGAGTGTCATGCCATGAACGCCTTCAGTGATATCTCGATGAAGACCGATGATGTGCTGCGCGTGGAACTGGAAGTGTTCCGCCGCGAACATCGTGATCTGGACGATGCGATCACCGCCCTTGTCGAAAAGGGAACGGGTGATCCGCTGACAATCCAGCGTCTGAAAAAGAAAAAACTGCGCCTCAAGGATATGATCGCCCGCATCGAGGACCGCCTGACACCTGATATCATCGCCTAGGCCCGCACCATTGCACCGCGCGGCGGCATGGCTATAGTGCGCGCTCAGTGTGTCAGGGGAAAGTGCAGAGATGGCCGAGATCAAGGTAGGGATCATCATGGGCAGCCAGTCGGACTGGCCCACCATGAAGGAAGCAGCCGATATGCTGGACGCGCTTGGCGTGCCCTATGAGGCGCGAATCGTCTCGGCGCATCGCACACCGGACCGCCTGTGGGACTATGGCAAAACGGCGGTGGAGCGTGGTTTGCAGGTGATCATCGCAGGCGCGGGCGGTGCTGCGCATCTGCCCGGCATGATGGCCTCCAAAACCCGCGTGCCAGTCATCGGTGTTCCGGTGCAGACGCGGGCCCTGTCAGGTGTGGACAGCCTGTATTCCATCCTGCAGATGCCGCGCGGCTTTCCTGTGGCCACCATGGCGATCGGTGCCGCGGGGGCGGCGAATGCGGGGCTGATGGCGGCGGGTATCCTGGCGCTTCAGGACGAACAGCTTGCAGCCCGGCTGGATACGTGGCGGGCCGATCTGTCCGCCTCAATCCCCGAGGTGCCCGTGGATGAATGAGATGCTGAAAACCGGCGCCACCATCGGTATTCTGGGCGGTGGGCAACTGGGCCGGATGCTATCGGTTGCGGCCAGCAGGCTGGGCTTGCGGACGCATGTGTTCGAGCCGGGGCATATGCCGCCTGCCGCCGATGTAGCGCATCAGGTGACCACTGCCCCCTATGAGGATGCAGCAGCACTGGGCGCGTTTGCCGCCACTTGCGATGTGATCACCTATGAGTTCGAGAATATCCCCACATCGGCGCTGGACCTGCTGGAGCCGCTGCGCCCGATCAGGCCGGGGCGAGAGGCGCTGCGCATCAGTCAGGACCGCATCACCGAAAAGGATTTCCTGACCGGGCTGGGCCTCAGAACCGCCCCCTATGCGGCGGTGGATGATGCCGCCTCGCTGGATGCGGCCATCGCGGCCATTGGCACACCCGCAATCCTGAAAACCCGCCGCTTTGGCTATGACGGCAAGGGCCAGTCACGGCTGATGTCACCGGGTGATGCGGCGCAGGCGCTATCGGATATGGCGGGCGCGCCTGCCATTCTGGAAGGGTTCGTGGATTTCTCCCATGAGGTGTCGGTCATCGGTGCACGCAATGGCGATGGGCAGGTTTCCTGCTATGATCCGGGTGAAAACGTGCATCGCAACGGTATCTTGCACAGCACCACCGTGCCTGCGCGCCTGTCGTCTGCGCTGCGCATGGACGCGGTTCTTTTGACTGCCAAGATCCTGAATGCGCTGGACTATGTCGGGGTTATGGGGGTCGAGCTATTTGTGACAGCGCAAGGGCTGATCGTGAACGAGATTGCGCCGCGTGTGCATAATTCGGGCCATTGGACACAGAATGGCTGCACCATAGACCAGTTCGAGCAGCATATCCGCGCCGTGGCTGGCTGGCCTCTGGGCGACGGGTCACGCCATGCGGATATCGTAATGGAAAACCTGATCGGTGCCGATATGGACCGGGTGCCCGATCTGGCCAAAGAGCCCGCCACCGCGCTGCACCTTTACGGCAAGGCCGAGGTCAAAGCAGGCCGCAAAATGGGCCATGTCAACCGCATCACCCCTGCCAAAACCTGACGGGCTGCGCTGCCTGCGGCCCTTTGGTATTTGAGTATTTAGAGAACAATGAAGCCGGGTTTTCTTTCATTGTTCCTTAAATACTCAATACACCGGCGCGCCATGCGCTTTGGTGGATGTATCAGCGGAAGGGCGGACCATGCGCTACCTGACACGTCATCCAGCCAGACCAGATCGGCGCGGCGCAAATTGTGATCTTGCGTTTGCCCGACCAAACGCGCCTCGCGGGTGGGGGCTGTTTGAGCGATCACGAAGATCCTGTCACATTCTTCGGGTGAAAAGGCCGCTGGCTGCGCATGGACTGCGATCATTCTGATATCCTATCACCACATCTGCCCCGTATCGCGGCGCGCACTGCCATCGGCGCGCCGGATCGCGACGCTTTGGTCGCTTTCTACCGTGCGCCTGCTGCAAGCGGTTTCCTTTTGCCGCGTATCAGGCCATATCGCCCCTATGACCGACACAGCCCCCAGTCTTGACCGGATGGAGCAGATAGCCCGCCAGACTGTTGCTGCATTTCCGCCCGCGTTTCGCGCGGCGGCGCAAGCTGTGGCGATCTGTGTTGTCGACTGGCCGGATGCCGGGATGCTCAGAGAGTTGGATATTGACGATCCGCTGGATCTGACAGGGCTTTATGACGGCATCCCGATGACGGAAAAGTCGGTTTTTGATCAACCGATGGGGCCGGATACCGTATGGCTGTTCCGGCAGGCGATTCTGGCAGAGTGGCGCGCGCGTGGCGATGTGACCATTGCGGATCTGGTCGCCCATGTGACGGTTCACGAATTTGCGCATCACTTCGGCTGGTCGGATGATGATATCGCCGTGGTGGATCAATGGTGGGAGTGATCAGGCCCCGCTATCGTCGCGCCAGCGGTTCACGATCGGATAGCGACGGTCCAGCCAGAAAGCCCGCAGGCTAAGCCGGGTGCCAGGCGCGGATTGGAAGCGTTTGTATTCACTGATATAAACCAGATGCTCGATCCGCTTGACCGTGTCGCGGTCATAGCCTGCGGCCACACAATCGGCGACCGATGCGTCATCATCCACCAGCATTTTCAGGATACCGTCCAGCACATCATAGGGGGGCAGGCTATCTTCGTCTTTCTGGTCGGGGCGCAATTCCGCGCTTGGGGGTTTGTCGATGATACCGGGCGGGATCACCGTGCCGGGCGGCCCCATCATCCAGTCGCGGTGGTTGGCGTTGCGCCAGCGGCAGACCTCGAAGACCCGCGTTTTATACATATCCTTGATCGGGTTATAGCCGCCCGCCATATCCCCATAGATCGTGGCATATCCGACCGCGACCTCGGATTTGTTGCCTGTGGTCAGGAGCATATTGCCGAACTTGTTGCTCATCGCCATCAACAGCAGGCCGCGCAGGCGCGATTGGATATTCTCTTCGGTCAGATCGGGCGAATGACCCTCGAAGAGGGGAGAGAGCGCCGCCGTCACAGCGGCCCTTGGTCCGCTGATCGGCACCGTATCATAGGCACAGCCCAGCGCATCGACCACGCCGCGCGCATCATCAAGCGAGGCCTGCGAGGTATATTCCGAGGGCAACATCACGCAGCGCAGATTATCCGCCCCGATGGCATCGGCCGCGATCACCGCCACAATGGCACTGTCGATCCCGCCCGAAAGGCCCAGAATGGCGGTGCGGAACCCGGCCTTGGCCATATAATCGCGCAAGCCTTGCACCATGGCGCGGTAATCCAGCTCCAGCCCATCTGGCACCGAGGCGCGGTTGCCCTGCGCGGCCATCCAGCCCTGGGCGGTATGGGTGAAATCCACATGCATCACCGCCTCATCGAACAGTGGCAGCTGCACCGCAAGCGCGCCACCGGGATTGAGGACGAAAGACCCGCCGTCGAAGACCTGATCATCCTGACCGCCCACCATGTTCAGATAGACCAGCGGCAGACCTGTTTCGATGACGCGGGCAACCATCAGGTTCTGGCGGATCTCCATCTTGCCGCGTGCATAGGGGCTGCCATTGGGCACCAGCAGCAGGTCTGCCCCGGTTTCGGCCAGAGTTTCCGCGACATCCGCGTGCCACGCATCCTCGCAGATCGGGCTGCCGATCCGCATGGAGCCGATGCTGTAGGGGCCTTGCGGGGGGCCGGGCTCAAACAGGCGATGTTCGTCAAACACATCTTCATTGGGCAGATGCTGCTTGAGCACCCGCGCCCGGATCTGGCCGCCTTGCAGCACATAATAGGCGTTATAGAGGCGACCGTTTTGCGCATAAGGCCCCCCAATGCCGATGGCAGGGCCTTCCGCACAATCGCGGGCCAGCGCCGCGATCGCGTCCATCGCGGCGCGGTGAAAGGCGGGTTTCAGCACCAGATCCTGTGTCTGGTAGCCGGTGATGAACATCTCGGGCAGCGCCAGCATATCGGCACCGGCCTGCCGCGCCTGATCCCATGCGGCGCGCACGCGGGCGGCATTGCCGCCAAGATCCCCCACGACAGGGTTCAATTGCGCCAGTGTCAGGCGAAAATGGTCGGCCATGGTCTGCCCTCTGATCTGTCCCTGATCGCTGACTTAGCAGATCAGGTGGCAAGGGAAAGCCGATATGCGGCAAAAGACGTTGTCTGACAGCCTGCCCTCCTTTAGGTTCTGGCCTTGGCAAGGTTTGTCCACGCCGGATGGGTCACAGCAATCAGGAACAGTCATGATGCAGATGCGCGCGATCTTCGGGATGTGCCTGATGGCAGGGTTGGCGTTTGGCGGCAGTCTGGCGGCGCAACAGCCGGACGCGGTCCAGACCAAGCAATATGACGATGGCGGCGTTTACGAGGGCACGTTCCTGAACGGGTTGCAGCATGGCACCGGGACATACCGCCTGCCCAATGGCTATGAATATACCGGCGACTGGGTCGAGGGCGAGATTCGCGGCAATGGCGTTGCGCGCTTTCCCAACGGATCGGTCTATGAAGGGCAGTTCCAGCGCGGCAAGCCCGAGGGCGTGGGGCGTATCGTTTTTGTCGATGGCGGCACCTATGAGGGCGAATGGGTGGATGGCAAGATCACCGGCCAAGGGATCGCCGCCTATGCCAATGGCACCCGCTACGAGGGCGGGTTTCTGGAGGCCATGCATCACGGGCGCGGCGTGATGCAAAGCCAGAGCGGCTATGTCTATGACGGGACATGGGAGCGCGGTGTCAAGGATGGCAGCGCACGGATCACTTATCCCGATGGCGCGGTCTATGAGGGCGCTGTGGTGCGCGGCGCACGTGAGGGCAGTGGCACGCTGACCATGCCGGACGGGCTGATCTATGAAGGCACATGGCTGGATGGCCAGATCAATGGCGAGGGCAAGCTGACCCAGCCCAATGGCGATATCTACGAGGGCACGTTGGTCAATGGCCGCCGTGAGGGTCAGGGAAGCGTTACCTATGCCAGCGGTGATAGCTATGTGGGCGCATTTGCCGATGATCTGCGGCACGGGCAGGGCGTTTTCACCGGAACCGATGGCTATGTCTATGACGGGTCATGGGTGGCGGGGCAGATCGACGGGCAAGGCCGCGTCACCTATCCGGACGGATCGGTCTATGAGGGGCAGTTCCGCGCCGACCTGCCCGATGGCGAGGGCAAGATCACTTATCCCGACGGGTCCACCTATGAAGGCGGCTGGTCGGCTGGCGTGATCGAGGGCGAAGGCCGCGCCGTTTATGCCAATGGGCTGGTTTATGAGGGCACGTTCCGCGAAGCGCGCAACCACGGCACCGGTGTGATGACCTATCCCGATGGGTACCGTTACGAGGGCGAATGGCGGGACGGGCAGCGCCATGGGCAAGGCATCGCCACCTATCCCGATGGCACGGTGTATACGGGCCAGTTCGTGCAGGGGCAGCGCGAAGGCACAGGCGAGATCGTGATGCCGGACGGCTTTCGCTACAGCGGCGAATGGCGGCAGGGCGAAATCGACGGGCGCGGCACCGCCACCTATGCCAATGGCGATGTCTATGAGGGCACGTTCAGCGCGGGCCGCAGGCAGGGCGAGGGCACGATGCGCTATGCGTCAGGGCAGGAGGTGAGCGGCGTCTGGCAAAACGGCGCGCCCCCCACCGCAGATGATCAGGTCAATGCTGATCCGGCGACAGATGGGACACCGGACGCAACACCCGATGCAACACCCGAGGTGCCAGCAGACTGACGCCTGTCTTTTGTGGCGCGGTCATGCATGGATATTTGAAGCAAGAAGAAGCAGGTTTTGCAGTGGCGGTCAGATTTGCTTCCCGTCTTGCATTCTGGTCAGAAAGCTCTCAGCCTCACGCAGGACGGTGGCGCGACGCTCTTCGGCCATACGGTCCCATGTGGCATAGATCTGCCCCATCCGCGGGTTGGATGCGAAACGATCGCGGTGGCGGACCAGGAAATGCCAGTATAGCAGGTTGAAGGGGCAGGCGCGCGGGCCTGTCTTGTCCTTGACGCGGTAGGCGCAACCGCCGCAGTAATCCGACATCTTGTCGATATAGTTGCCAGACGAGACATAGGGTTTTGACGCGATGATACCGCCATCGGCAAACTGGCTCATCCCGATCACATTCGGGGCCTCGACCCATTCATAGGCATCGGCATAGACGGCCAGATACCATTCATGCACCTGCCACGGGTCAATCCCCGCCAGAAGCGCGAAATTGCCCGTCACCATCAGCCGCTGGATATGATGGGCATAGGCATGATCGCGGGTTTGCGCCACGGTTTGCGACATACAGCGCATATCGGTGGGCGCGCCCCAATACATGCCAGGCAGGTCATTGCTGTGGCCCAGCGCATTGCGGCGGATGTAATCCGGCCCTTCACGGTACCAGATGCCGCGCACATATTCGCGCCAGCCGATGATCTGGCGAATAAACCCCTCAACCGCATTCAGCGGCGCATGCCCCGCCTTCCAAGCGGCCTCGACCTGTTGGCAGACGGCCAGCGGATCAAGCAGGCCTGCATTGATGTAAAAGCTGATCAGAGAATGATACATGAAGGGACGATCGGCCAGCATCGCATCTTGATAATCACCAAAGCTGCCCAGCCCGTTCGCGATCCAGTGATCCAGTTGCGCCTGCGCCTGATCGCTGTCAGTGGCAAACCAGAACGGGCGCAAGCTGCCGAAATTGTTGCCAAACCGCGCCGCGACCAGATCCAGCACCTGCGCGGTGACGGTATCGGGTTCAAACTGGAACGGCCCGGCGAATGCCACGTCATCCGGTGCAGGTTTGCGGTTGTCATGGTCAAAGTTCCATTGCCCGCCTGCGGGTTTGTCCCCCTCCATCAACAGGCCGGTTTTGCGGCGCATCTCGCGGTAGAAATATTCCATCCTTAGCTGTTTGCGTCCCTTGGCCCACGCCTCGAAGTCATCGGCCGAGGCGATGAACCGGTCATCACGGATCGTGTGCAGCGGGATCGGCATCTCCCCCAGCGCAGCGATCAGGCGCCATTCGCCGGGTTGGGTGGCGATCACGCCCGTTGCGTCATATATGGCGGCGCGGCGCAGCAGCTCTCCGGGGATCGAGCCGCTGTTTTCGGGATCATCAAGGGTTGTATAGTCCACACGCCACCCCGCAGCGCGCAGGCGGGCGGCGAATTTGCGCATGGAAGCGAACACAAAGGCGATCTTTTTGGGGTGGTGCGGGACATATCCCGCCTCCTCGCCCACTTCGGCCATCACCACCACATCGCGCGCCTGATCGGCGGCGCGCAGGGCTGACAGCCCTTCGGAGAGTTGATCCCCCAGTACCAGAACCAACCGTGTCACCACGCCACCCTTTTGCCTTGCCAGTCGAAAAACCCGCCAGTGTCATCAGGTGTCAGCGCCGCGATCACCCGCAGCAGGTTTTGCGCCGCCTGATCCGCTGGAACGGTTTTATGGGAGGCCGCATATTTGGCCGTAAATTCCGTGGCCACCGTACCGGGATGCAGCGCCACGCAGACCGCATGGCGATGGCTGCGCCCCAATTCGATTGCGCTTGTGTGGATCATCTGGTTCAGCGCAGCCTTGGCGGTGCGATAGGAATACCAGCCGCCCAAAGCGTTATCCCCGATAGATCCGACACGCGCCGACAGGGCCGCGAAGACCGCGCGCTTGTCACGTGGCAACAGCCGCAAACTGTGTTTCAGCACCAAGGACGGCCCGATACAGTTGAGGGCGAACTGATCCGCCATCGCCTGCGCGGTCACGCGGCGCAGCGTTTTCTCCGGCGCGGCCCCGTCAATCACCAGCGCGCCCGTCGCCACCAGCACCAGATCAAATCCGGGCTCCAGCGCACCCAAGGCGGCGCTGATACTGTCCTCATCCGTCACATCCAGCCCATGCGCGCGCCGCGACAGGGCGGTGACATCGACAGACCGCGCCCGCAACGCCTGCGCCATGGCCGATCCGATCCCGCCAGATGCCCCTATGATCAATGCCCGTTCCATTGCGGCAGATCTAGCAGGAGCACGCGCCGCTTCAATGTGCGTTTTGTGCAAAATTCGGGCTTTTCATTTGCCGCTTGCCGCGTATAACCTGAGCCAATGATGATATTGGCACATACCGCGACCCCTGCTGCGCCCTTTGGCGCACCGCTCGCGGCTGCCCTGCTGCTTCTGCTAAGCCGCCTCTGAGCGTGCCGAACAGGCGCGACCGCTCAGAGGATGTGCAACCCGCGCCAAGCCAATAGCAGACAGAAAAGAGATATGACATGACACAGACATCCGACCAAGACCGCGTCTTGATCTTTGACACCACATTGCGTGACGGAGAGCAAAGCCCCGGCGCAACCATGACCCATGCCGAAAAGCTGGAAATCGCGGAATTGCTGGACGATATGGGCGTCGATATCATCGAGGCGGGGTTTCCCATCGCCTCCGAGGGTGATTTCAACGCGGTAAGCGAGATTGCCAAACGCGCCAAAGCGGCAGTGATCTGCGGGCTGGCGCGGGCCAATCTGGCCGATATCGACCGGGCGTGGGAGGCGGTGAAACACGCAGGCCAGCCGCGCATCCACACCTTTATCGGCACCTCGCCGCTGCACCGCGCCATTCCCAACCTCAGCATGGACGAAATGGCCGAGCGCATCCACCAGACGGTGACCCATGCGCGCAACCTGTGCGACAATATCCAATGGTCGCCAATGGATGCGACGCGCACGGAACATGATTACCTGTGCCGCGTGATCGAAATTGCGATCAAGGCCGGGGCCAGCACGATCAATATCCCCGATACGGTCGGCTATACCGCACCGCGGGAAAGCGCCGATCTGATCCGCATGCTGAAAGAACGCGTGCCGGGGGCCGATAGCATCATCTTCGCTACCCATTGCCATAACGATCTGGGCATGGCCACCGCCAACAGCCTTGCCGCTGTCGAGGCGGGCGCGCGCCAGATCGAATGCACGATCAACGGGCTTGGCGAGCGTGCTGGCAACACCGCGCTGGAAGAGGTGGTGATGGCGCTGAAGGTCCGCAATGACATCATGCCCTACCGCACGCGCGTGGACACCACCAAGATCATGAACATCTCACGCCGCGTGGCCGCCGTGTCCGGCTTTGCGGTGCAGTTCAACAAGGCGATCGTGGGCAAGAATGCCTTTGCGCATGAATCCGGCATCCATCAGGACGGTATGCTCAAGAACGCCGAAACCTTCGAGATCATGCGCCCCGAGGATATCGGCCTGACCGCCTCCAACCTTGTGATGGGCAAGCATTCAGGCCGTGCGGCCCTGCGCGACAAGCTGCGCCAGATGGGCGTGGATGTGGGCGACAACCAGCTCAAGGACATCTTCGTGCGGTTCAAGGAACTCGCCGATCGCAAGAAAGAGGTCTATGACGAGGATATCCTCGCCTTGGTCACAGCCACCTCCGATGCCAGCAGCGACCGGCTGCAGATCGTGTCGCTCAAGGTGCTTTGCGGCACAGGCGGCCCGGCCGAAGCAACGCTGGAAATGGAAATTGACGGCAAGGAAATGATCGCCACCGAACAGGGTGACGGCCCGGTGGACGCCACCTTCAAGGCGGTGCGCATGCTGCATCCCAACAAGGCGCAACTGCAGCTCTATCAGGTCCATGCCGTGACCGAAGGCACCGATGCACAGGCCACCGTCAGCGTCCGGCTGGAAGAGGACGGCATGATCGCCACCGGACAATCCGCCGATACCGATACCGTGGTCGCCTCGGCGCGCGCCTATGTCAACGCGCTCAACCGCCTGCTGATCCGGCGCGACAAAGCCGGACCCGGTGCCGACAAGCGCGAAATCAACTACAAAGACGTCAGCTAAGGCCATCGGCATAGCCGAACTTGACCCCGCCGCCTGATCCGCGGCGGGTTTCTTCTTGCCTGAAATATCCCGGGGGGAGTCCGCAGGACGGGGGGCAGCGCCCCCCCTTGTTCGCATCAGCGCATGCCAAAGACCTCGGTCAGACGCTGCGCTTCTTCCTCGGCCCCATAAGGCGCGTTGATGATGAACATGCCCGATCCGGTCATGCGGTGACCGGGGCGCACGGGGGGAAAATGCACCTCGTGGCGCAACGTGGCGGGCAGGGATTGCGCTGCCAATGCGGCCAGCATCGGGGCATGTGCCCCCCCTGTCAGGATCGGATACCACAGGCAGATAATCCCGACATTCCACTTGCGGTGCAGTTTGGCGATCTGATCCGGGATCATCTCGTAATCTGTCTTGATCTCGTAACTGGGATCAATCAACAGCAGGCCGCGCCGCGGCCGCGGCGGACACACGGCCTGCGCCATGGCGAAACCGTCCTGGCGGTAAATGCGCGCCTGAAAGGGGGACATCGCAAATTCAAGGGCTGCGTGTTCCTGCGGATGCAACTCGGCCAGATGCATCCGGTCGTCTGCGCGCAGCAGATGCGCCGCCAGCAGCGGCGATCCGGCATAGGCCTGCGCGCCATAGGCTGCACGCACCTGCGCCAGTGCCGCCAGATAGGGATGATCTGCCGCCATGCCCCCCGCCCGCAACAGCGCGCCGATCCCCGCCTCGGCCTCGCCTGTGCGCTGTGCTTCGGGCGCATCCAGCCGGTACAGACCGCGCCCGGCATGGGTTTCGAGATAGCTCAGCGGCTTGTCCTTGCCCGTCAGATAGGCCAGCATCCAGCACAGCAATGCGTGCTTGTGGACATCCGCAGGATTGCCCGCGTGATAGATATGTTGATACGACAGCATGCCCACGCCATAGCCGATCACCCGTTCCGGCGGAAGTGTGCTGATGCAAAAACATGCGGGGCCTTTCACAAACGGCACCTCAGGCCTATAAGGGCATCTGGCCACCTCGGCAGAGTCGCTGGCTACTTGCATATTTTCAACTACGGGACGTGACACGATGTCAATTTTCGATAAGATGCCGAGCCTGTTTGCCTCGGATATGGCAATTGACCTCGGCACGGCCAATACGCTGGTCTATGTCAAGGGCAAGGGCATTGTGCTTAGCGAGCCATCTGTCGTGGCGTATCATGTCAAAGACGGTGTAAAAAAGGTGCTTGCCGTAGGTGAGGATGCCAAGCTGATGCTGGGCCGCACCCCCGGCAGCATCGAGGCGATCCGCCCGATGCGTGATGGTGTCATCGCAGATTTTGACACCGCCGAAGAGATGATCAAGCATTTCATCCGCAAGGTTCTCAAGCGGTCGACCTTTTCAAAACCCAAGATCATCGTCTGTGTTCCCTTTGGCGCGACTCCGGTTGAGAAGCGGGCGATCCGCCAATCGGTGCTGTCTGCGGGCGCGCGCAAGGCCGGGCTGATCGCAGAACCCATTGCTGCCGCAATCGGTGCGGGGATGCCGATCACCGATCCCACGGGCAATATGATCGTCGATATCGGCGGCGGCACAACCGAGGTGGCGGTGCTGTCCTTGGGCGATATCGTCTATGCCCGTTCGGTCCGCGTCGGCGGTGACCGCATGGATGAGGCGATCATCAATTACCTGCGCCGCCAGCACAACCTGCTGGTCGGCGAAGCCACCGCCGAACGGATCAAGACATCCATCGGCACCGCGCGGATGCCCGATGACGGGCGCGGCACCTCCATGATGATCCGTGGCCGCGATCTGCTGAACGGCGTGCCGAAAGAGACCGAGATCAGTCAGGCACAGGTGGCCGAGGCACTGAGCGAGCCTGTCCAGCAGATCTGCGAGGCGGTGATGACCGCCTTGGAAGCGACACCGCCGGATCTGGCGGCCGATATCGTTGACCGTGGCGTGATGCTGACGGGTGGCGGCGCGCTTCTGGGCGATCTGGATCTTGCGCTGCGCGAACAGACAGGGCTGGCCGTGTCCATTGCGGACGAGTCGCTGAACTGTGTGGCGCTGGGCACCGGCAAGGCGCTGGAATATGAAAAACAGCTGCGCCACGCGATTGACTATGACAGCTGATCACCCCACCCTCTGACACAGGGGATCACATTGGCAAAGGACAGATCACAGGGCGATGATTATCTGGCCCCCCTCAAGCGGTTGCTTTTGGGTGTTCTTGTGCTGTGTCTGGTCGGTCTGTTCCTAGTCTGGCGCATCGACAGCCCGCGGGTGGAGCGGTTCCGCGCCGCTGTGGTGGACCGCGTTGTGCCAAATTTTGACTGGGCGATGGCCCCGGTGACGGCCAGCGTCAATCTGGTCCGGGATTTTCAAAGCTATCAGCGGATCGTGCAGCAGAATCAGGATTTGCGCAATGAGTTGCAAAAGATGAAAGCCTGGAAAGAGGCGGCACTGCAGCTGGAGCAGGAGAACGCGCGCCTTCTGGATCTGAACAATGTCCGGCTGGACCCGCGCCTGACCTATGTGACAGGCGTGGTGCTGGCCGATAGCGGCTCGCCATTCCGGCAATCTGTTTTGCTGAATGTCGGATCACGCGATGGCATCGTTGATGGCTGGGCGACGATGGACGGTATCGGCCTTGTCGGGCGGATTTCGGGCGTTGGGCGCAATACGTCCCGCGTGATCCTGCTGACCGATCCGGCCAGCCGCATCCCCGCGACGATCCAGCCTTCGGGCCAGACAGCGATTGTGCAGGGCGATAACACGATGGCGCCGCCGATCTCGTTTCTGGAAGACCCTGATCTGGTGCGCCCCGGTGACCGTGTTGTCTCCTCTGGCGATGGCGGTGTGTTTCCGGCCGGTCTGCTGATCGGGCAGGTCGCTGCCGATCCGGGCGGGCGGTTGCGGGTCATTCTCGCCGCCGATTACGAGCGGCTGGAATTTTTGCGCGTGCTGCGCAATCCCGGCACCGAGGTGATCCGCGACCCTGGTGCCTTGGTTGCCCCGGCGCTGCAACGCGGCACCCCTGCCCCCTTGATCCCAGAGGATGAGGCCTTGTCCGATGCGGATGGCAGCAATGGCTGAGGGCGCGCCCGCACGCGTCTGGGGCATGCGCCTGATGTATCTGGTGCTGGCGCTGGCGGTCATATTCGTGAACCTGATCCCGCTGGACACGCAACCGCGCAACTGGGCGGGGCCGGATCTGTTGGTGGCGCTGACATTTGCATGGATATTGCGGCGGCCGGAATTTGTGCCGGCCCTGTCTGTGGCCGTTGTCATCCTGCTGGCTGATCTTTTGTTCCTGCGCCCGCCCGGCCTGTGGGCGGCCTTGATGGTGATGGGGACACAGGCCCTCAGATCACGGGCGCGCATCCTGCGCGATCAACCCTTTGTGACAGAATGGCTGGCCGTATCGGGTATCTTTGTGGCGATATCCCTTGGCAACAGGTTGATTCTGGCTGTGTTGATGGTGCCGCAAGCCCCGCTTGGGCTGAGCGTGATCCACGTTGCGATGACCTTGATCTGTTACCCTGTGGTTGTCATGATATCGCAACTTGTCTTTGGCGTGCGCAAATCGGCACCCGGAGATCTGGACAGGCTGGGGCAGCGGACATGAGGCGTCACCCGAAAGACAGCGCGGAATCAGCGCGCCGCATCACCCGGCGCGGGCTGATATTGGGGGGCGCACAGCTGGCTTTCATGGGCGTGCTGGGCCTGAGAATGCGCTACATGCAGGTGGAACAGGCCGATCAGTTCCGCGTGCTGGCCGAAGAGAACCGTATCAGCATCCGCCTGATCGCCCCCGCACGCGGCCAGATATTTGACCGCAACGGCGCTGTCATCGCCGAAAACCAGCCCAGCTACCGCATCATCATGGTCCGCGAGGAAGCAGGCGATATTGATCTGGTCATGCAACGCCTTGCCAAGCTGATTGATCTGTCCGAGGCGGATCAGGAACGCGCCCTCAAGGAAATGCGCGACAGTCGCGGCGATACGCAGGTGACGGTGGCTGACCGTGTCAGTTGGAATGATATTTCCAAGGTCGCCATCAACGCGCCTGCCCTGCCCGGCGTCACCCCAGAGGTGGGCCTGTCGCGCGCCTATCCGACGGGGCCGGATTTTGCGCATGTGGTGGGATATGTCGGGCCGATCAGCGATTATGACCTGCAGCGGATCGAGAACCCGGACCATCTGTTGCGCATCCCGCGCTTTCAGCTTGGCAAGGTCGGGCTTGAGGCGCGCCATGAGGATGTGTTGCGCGGCAAGGCCGGCACCAAGCGGGTGGAGGTCAATGCAGCAGGGCGCGTGATGCGCGAATTGGACCGGCAGGAGGGCAAGGCCGGGGCCAATATGCAACTGACCGTGGATAACGCGCTGCAAGGCTATGTTCAGGCGCGCATGGCCGGCGAAAGTGCTGCCGCGGTGGTGATGGATTGCGACACCGGCGATCTGCTGGCCATCGCCTCGGCACCCAGCTTTGACCCGAACCTGTTTGTCCGGGGCATTTCGGTGGCCGATTACGCGTTGCTGACCGAAAACAAATATCGCCCGCTGGCCAATAAAACCGTGCAGGGTCTGTATCCGCCGGGGTCCACCTACAAGATGGTGACGGTGCTTGCGGCCCTTGATGCAGGCGTGATCAGCCCGGAAGAAACCGTATGGTGTCCCGGCTATATGGATGTATCCGGCAGGCGCTTTCACTGCTGGAAACGCGGTGGTCACGGGCATATGAACCTTGAGACCGCGCTGCGCGAAAGCTGCGATGTCTATTACTATGATCTGGCGCTGAAGGTCGGGATTGATGCGATGTCGGCCATGGCGGAAAAGCTGGGGATCGGTGTGCGCTTTGATCTGCCGATGTCTGCCGTGGCGCGCGGACGTGCGCCCACCCGCGACTGGAAACGCGAAACGACAGGGCAATCATGGGTGGTGGGTGACACTGTCAACGCCTCGATCGGTCAGGGTTTTGTGCTGACCTCGCCCTTGCAACTGGCGGTGATGACAGCGCGGCTGGCCGTGGGGCGCAAGGTCGAGCCGCGTCTGGTGCGCAGCATTGACGGGGTGGAACAGCCCCCTGCCCCGGCCGAGCCGCTGGGTTTCAACGAAAACCACCTGCGCGCCATTCGCAAAGCGATGTTCGAGGTGACAAATAACCGGCGCGGCACCGCCTATGGCAGCCGCATCATCACGGATGGCTATCGCATGGCGGGCAAGACCGGCACCAGTCAGGTGCGCAACATCACCGCCGCAGAACGCGCGCGTGGTGTTGTGCGCAACGAAGACCTGCCATGGGAGCGGCGCGACCATGCGCTATTCGTGAACTACGCCCCTTATGACAACCCGCGTATCGCGGTATCTGTGGTGGTGGAACATGGCGGCGGCGGGTCTGCCGTGGCCGCCCCCATTGCACGCGATATCACCTTGCAGGCGCTTTACCGTGGCGATCCGCCGCTTGAGGCCTATCCCGAAGGCGACCGCGCCCGGATACAAGCCCTGCAGGAACGCCTGCGCCGCGAACGCCCGGTGGTGGCACGGCCAGCGCAGGACCGTGCATGAGCTATCTTGAATATACCGTCAAAACCGTTCCCACCGGGGCGCGCAAGATCCTGTATCTGAACTGGCCGATCATCCTGTTGATCATCGCCATCGCCAGCGTCGGGTTTCTGATGCTGTATTCGGTGGCGGGCGGATCGTTTACCCCGTGGGTTGAGCCGCAGGTCAAACGCTTTATCGCCGGTTTGGTGGCGATGGTCGTCATCGCGATGGTGCCGATCTGGTTCTGGCGCAATATGGCCGCGCTGGCCTATCTGCTATCACTGGTATTGCTGCTGCTGGTCGAATTTATCGGCGTGTCCGGCATGGGCGCGCAGCGCTGGATCGATCTGGGATTCATGCGGCTGCAACCCTCGGAGCTGTCCAAGATCACGCTGGTGATGTTTCTGGCCGCCTATTACGACTGGCTGCCTGTAAAGAAAGTCTCGCATCCGTTCTGGGTGGCGGTGCCTGTGTTCTTTGTGATGCTGCCCACCTTTCTGGTTCTGACGCAACCTGATCTGGGAACGGCGCTGTTGCTGGTTTTTGGCGGCGGCGGCTTGATGTTTCTGGCCGGGGTTCACTGGAGCTATTTCGCGGCTGTTATCGCCTCGGGGGTCGGGCTGGTCGCCACGGTGCTGCAATCAAGGGGCACATCTTGGCAGCTTTTGAAGGATTACCAGTTCCGCCGCATTGATACATTCATCGACCCGTCGCAAGATCCGCTGGATGCTGGATATCATATCACACAGGCCAAGATCGCCTTGGGCTCTGGCGGGTGGACAGGGCGCGGTTTCATGCAAGGCACGCAAAGCCGGCTGAATTTCCTGCCCGAAAAGCACACGGATTTCATTTTTACCACCTTGGCCGAGGAATTCGGCTTTGTCGGCGGGATTTCCCTGCTGGGGCTATACACGCTGATCCTGGTGTTTTGCATCGCCACGGCCCTGTCCAACAAGGACAGGTTTTCATCCTTGCTGACATTGGGCATCGCGCTGACCTTCTTTTTGTATTTCGCGGTCAATATGTCGATGGTGATGGGGCTTGCCCCTGTTGTCGGCGTGCCTTTGCCGCTGGTCAGTTATGGTGGCTCTGCGATGCTGGTGCTGATGGTGGCCTTCGGTCTGATCCAAAGCGCCCATATCCACAAGCCCCGATAATCCATTCCCTTTTTTCCCAAGACCAAGGCAGGACACCGCATGAGCATCAACATCCTTTTCGCCGCCAAAGCAGATAGCTGGGCCGAATATGAGGCACCGCTGCGCGCCGCGCTGAAGGAAAAGGGCATCAACGCCAATGTGCTGCAAGACTGTGCGCCAGATCAGGTGGATTACATCGTCTATGCCCCCAATAGCCATGTTCAGGATTTCACCCCCTATACGCGCTGCAAGGCGGTTCTGAACCTGTGGGCGGGGGTTGAAAACGTGGTGGGCAACACCACGCTGACGCAGCCATTGGCGCGGATGGTGGATTACGGGCTGACGCAAGGGATGGTCGAATGGGTCACAGGCCACACCCTGCGCCATCATCTGGGGATGGACCGGCATATTCACGGCCTGAACGGGGAATGGATCAAGGATGTCCCGCCCTTGGCCGAAGATCGGCGCGTCACCATCCTTGGCTTGGGCGCGCTGGGATCGGCCTGTGCGCAGGCTATCGCGGGCCTTGGTTTCGACGTCACAGGCTGGAGCCGCAGCCCCCGCGATGTGGCGGGCGTGCGCTGCCTGCATGGCGCGGATGGTCTGGCGCAGGCGCTGCAAACCGCCCAGATCGCCATCCTGCTGCTGCCCTTGACAGCGGCCACCGAAAACCTGTTGAACGCGGAACGGTTGGCGCAGATGCCGCGCGGCGCGATGATCCTGAACCCCGGCCGCGGCGCGCTGATCGACGATGCCGCATTGCTGGCCGCGCTGGAGTCAGGCCATATCGGGCATGCCACGCTGGATGTGTTCCGGGTGGAACCTTTGCCCGCGGATCACGCCTATTGGGCGCATCCTTCTGTCACTGTCACCCCGCATATCGCATCCGAGACGCGCGCGCCCTCTGCCTCTCGCGTGATTGCCGAAAACGTCCGGCGCGGCGAAGCCGGAGAGCCGTTCCTGCATCTGGTGGATCGCAATCTGGGCTATTGATGCCTTAACGCAGGATCGGCGGCTTGGCGGGGTCTGACCCCGGTGCCATGCGCAGCACCTCTTGGACGGTTTCCACAGGTTGGGGCAGATCAAAGCGCAGGCCGTGCTGCGCCAGCCGCGCCGCCATCGGCGCGGCGCTGCGAAAGAACGCGACATCCAGCGCGCCCGCTTCGATCCCCGAAAAGGTCAGCGCCTCGGCCACCGCCCGCGCCAGCGCGCCCTGCGCCCCCGGTGTGGCATCGACAAAGGCCAGCATATGCCCCTTTGCGCCGCCCTCATAGGTCACGCCCAACAGATAGGCCGCATCGGCCAGCCCGGCGGCGCTGGCCAGTTTTGTATCCAGCGCCGTGAGCAACACATCCGGCAGGCCACGCGGCGGGGCCAGCGCCTCGATCCGCGCCTCGGCCTCATCGGGGGTATTGCCCAGCGTGCTGGCCAACCACGCGACCGCCTCTGGCGGGATCAGGATGGATGAGGGGGCAACCTCCAGATTGACCCCCATCCCGATGCCCTGTTCCGCCAAAAGCCCCGCAATCACCCGCCCTGACAGCGCCGCATAGGGCGCGGGCTTGCCCACGAATTGCGCCAGACGGTCATCGCGGTCAAACACCAGAACAAAGCTGGCATCACCCAGATCAAAAAGTTCGGGGGTGATATTGTCGCCCTGCGCTTCCTCGGTCAGCAGCAGATACAGCTCTGCGTCGGCCAGCCGTTCATAGAACCGCAAACGCGCGGCATCATCGGCGGGGGCGGCCTCCATCGCGGCATGGGCGGTATCAAGCGGGGTCAGATCGGTCATCCATCACACTCCGGACAGCGTGGCGCAGCGCAGGTAGCAGATCAGCCCCGAACCACGGATTTTTGCGCAGCCAAGCGGTATTGCGCCAAGACGGGTGTGGCAAGGGGAAAACCCCCGGCGCATGGTCGCGCCAGCCTGCAACCGTATCGGTGACCGATGCGCGCTGTGCCAGATGCCAGCGATGGGCATAGCCCCCTACCAGCACTGTCAGGCGGATGTCAGGCAGATGCCGCATCACGCGGGCATGCCATGTTTGCGCACAGATCGCAGGGGGCGGCAGGTCTGATCCTTTGGCGTCATATCCCGGAAAGCAGAACGCCATCGGAACAATCGCCACGCGGTTTTGATCGTAGAAGGCATCCTCTGACAGGCCCAGCCATGCGCGCAGCCGATCACCCGACGCGTCACTGAATGGCCGCCCCGCGTGATGCACCCGCATGCCGGGGGCCTGCCCCGCAATCAACAGGCGCGCGCCGGGCTGGAACCAGACCACAGGGCGCGGCGCATGTGCCGTGGCTGTGCGGGCAAACTGATCCGCGCACAGGCGGCAATCCCTGATTGCACTGGCAAGACCGGTTTGCATGGGTGTCATCCGCAACAGCCTAGCGCAGCCTGCGCAAGGGTCCAGTCCGCGCCGGGGGTGCATATCGGGGGGGCATATCGGGAGGGCAACATCGGGGCGGCACAAAGACCCAAGTAGAGCTTGGTATAACATTCAGACTTCGGATATGGTTTTTACCTGAAAGACATAATTTGGCCCATAAAATTGGGGATATTTCTTCAAAAGCTCGACAGTTGTGTCAAGTGATTGCTAAGTGAGAGTAAACACTACCCCGTTAAGAGGGTAGACAGGAGCAGGCCGGAGCGTTGAATGCTCGAATTTGAGAATGTGAGCAAGTCCTTCTGGACAGGCATCCAGCGCAAGGTGATCCTTGACCGCGTCAGCTTTCGCGTGGAGCTGGGTAATTCTCTGGGCATTCTGGCCCCGAATGGCACTGGCAAGACGACATTGATCAATATGATGGCCGGGCTTGAAAAGCCTGATGAAGGCGTGATCCGGCGCGGCGCGCGCATCAGCTTTCCACTGGGGTTCATGGGCGGTGTTGTCTCTCGCGTGTCGGCGGTGGAAAACAGCCGCTATATTGCGCGGCTCTACGGGCTTGATCCCGACTATGTCGAGGCGTTCTGCCGCTGGCTGTGCAATCTGGATGAATATTTCGACCAACCCATCGGCACCTATTCATCCGGTATGCGGGCGCGGTTTTCCTTTGCGCTGATGCTGGCGCTGGATTTTGATATCTACCTGATCGATGAAGGCATGCCCAGTTCGACAGACGCCGAATTCAACCGCAAAGCCGGTGAGATTTTGCGCGAAAGGCTGCGCACGACCACCGTGATCATCGTCTCGCACCAGCCCGCCGTGCTGGAGAAATTTGCCCGTTCGGCGGCTGTGCTGATGGATGGCAAGCTGCATATGTTTGATACCTTGGAAGAAGCGAAAGAGCTCTATGATTACGAAACCCAAGGCTAGAAAATTCCGCATCCGGCGCAGCCTGTCGGACCCGCAGGCCGAAACCGGCGCCCTGTCGCAGCATGGCGCACAGCCGGCATCAGATGCCGCGCATCTGGCCCCCGCACGTGATCAGGACAGTGGGCGCAATCAGGACAGT
Source organism: Rhodobacterales bacterium (assembly GCA_047921315.1). Classification (GTDB taxonomy): domain Bacteria; phylum Pseudomonadota; class Alphaproteobacteria; order Rhodobacterales; family Rhodobacteraceae; genus Seohaeicola. Next base: position 22,366 of record JBLRWJ010000005.1, read on the forward strand.
GGGCGCGTCACACATATCAGGCAGGCGGCACAAGATACCGCTGGCATGCCGGACGATACCGCCCCGGACGTATCAACGATGGTATCGGCGCAGCCCGGAACCCAGATTGACGCGATCCGCCGCGAGGGTCTGACCGGACGGCAGTTGCGCATGGCGCGGCGCGTTGCCCAAAAACACGGGCTTGCCCCGACATCGGATTTTGACGCGGTGCGTCTGCTGCGCGCCGAGGGGATTGATCCGTTTCAGCGCGCCACGATGCTGGATCTCGTCATGCCCCGCGAGGGGGAGGACGATCAGGACGCGGCACAGCCCCGCACCAGCCCCGAACAAGCAGCCCCGATCGGCCGCGTGCAACTGCCGCAGACGATGCCAGCCAACACCCAATACCTGCCCTCAACAGAGCTGAGCCCGGCGCAGCGGCGCATCAATGATGTCATGGATATCCAGCGCGATATCGCCCGGCGGCGGCGGCGCAAACTATTGCTGCTGCTGACGCGCCTGACCGCGTTTGTGTTTCTGCCAACCTTGCTGGCGGGGTGGTATTTCTTCACCTATGCCACGCCAATGTATGCCACAAAATCCGAGTTTCTGATCCTGCAAGCCGATGCGCAGGGCGGCTCGGGTCTGGGGGGGCTGCTGAGCGGCACGCAATTTGCCACCAATCAGGACAGTATCGCGGTGCAATCCTATATGCAGTCGCGCGATGCCATGATGCGGCTGAATGCCGATATGGGCTTCAAGGAGCATTTCAAGCAGGAATGGATCGATCCGATCCAGCGGCTGGACGCAGATGCCACGGATGAGGCCGCATATAAAGTGTATCAAAAGAACGTCAAAATTGGCTATGATCCGACAGAGGGCGTGATCCGGATGGAGGTGATTGCCGCTGATCCCCAGACCAGCGCCGCGTTTTCATCGCATCTGATCGATTATGCCGAAGAGCGGGTGGATGAATTGTCACGCCGCAAACGCGAAGACCAGATGCGCGATGCACGCATCAGTCTTGAACAATCCAAGGCCGAACGCCGCGAGGCACAAGAGCGTCTTGTCGCCTTGCAAGAGGCGTCCATCCTTGACCCGCAAGGCGAGATCGCCAGCATTCGCGCCCTGATCAACGCGGTCGAGTTGCAGTTGCAGGAGAAAGAGCTGACCTTGAACGCCCAGCTCAACAACCTGCGCCCGAATGCCGCCCGTGTCGATGCCCTGCGCACAGAGGTCCGGTTGCTGCGCGATGATCTGGACAGGCAGAACCGCCGCCTGACCAATGCGACCGAGGGGCAAAATTCACTTGCGTCGATGACCGCGCACATCCAGATGGCGCAGGCTGATCTGACAACGGCAGATCTGTTCCTGCAATCCGCCCTTCAGAACGAAAAACAGACCGAGCTTGAAGCGAACCGTCAGGTGCGGTATCTCACAACCAGCGTGCGGCCTGTTGCCCCGGATGAGCCGACATATCCGCGTGCGTTTGAAAATACGGTGCTTGCCTTCCTTATCTTTTCGGGAATTTATCTGATGATCTCTCTCACTGCCTCGATCTTGCGCGAACAGGTTTCAAGCTGACATGAAGACCGTTCACATCGGCGCGCTCAGCGTCAGCAATGACGCGCCCTTAACCGTGATCGCAGGCCCTTGCCAGTTGGAAAGCGCCGATCACGCATTGATGATCGCCGCACGGATGCAACAGATCTGTGCCGCAGCCGGGGCGCAATTCATCTTCAAGGCCAGCTATGACAAGGCCAACCGCACCTCGGTCGCGGGGCAGCGCGGACTTGGGCTGGAGGAAGGGTTGCGCGTGCTGCAGCGCGTCAAGGATGACCTTGGCGTTCCGGTCCTTACCGATGTGCATCATGAGGCCCAATGCGCCCCCGCAGCCGAAATTTGCGATGTGCTGCAAATCCCTGCATTCTTGTGCCGCCAGACTGATCTTTTGTTGGCCGCAGGGCGCAGCGGCGCCGCGATCAACGTCAAAAAGGGACAGTTTCTGGCCCCCTGGGACATGCCCAATGTGATTGCAAAGATCGAAAGCACCGGAAACACACGCATTTTGTTGACGGAACGTGGCACATCGTTCGGCTATAACACGCTGGTCACCGATATGCGGGCTTTGCCCCAGATGGCCGCAACCGGCTACCCTGTTGTGATGGACGCCACACATTCGGTGCAGCAACCCGGCGGGCGCGGCGGCTCATCCGGTGGTCAACGGGAATTCGCCCCCGTGATGGCGCGGGCCGCTGTATCGCTTGGCATTGCCGCAGTCTTTATCGAAACACATGAGACCCCGGATCAGGCCCCATCAGATGGCCCCAATATGATCCCGCTTGACCAGATGGGCCGGTTGATCACCAGCCTGATGGCCTTTGATCAACTGGCCAAAGCCGACCCAATCCGTATTTGACATTCCATAGACAAGAAAGATTTGTATTGTGACCAGACCCGCGCCGATCGTGACTCCAAATACATGGGAATTTTTGAAAAACCCCATGATCACCCCGACGGGGTTTCGGGAATATGACGCGCGCTGGAAATATCCTGATCAGATCAACCTGCCCGGCATCACGGCCCTTGGCCTTGGCCTTGGTACCCAGATGCGGCGGCGCGGGATCGCACCGGTCATCGCCGTGGGCAATGATTACCGCGACTATTCGCTATCCATCAAGAACGCGCTGATTCTGGGGTTGATACAGGCGGGAATCACTGTGAAGGATATAGGCCCGGCCCTGTCACCCATGGCCTATTTCGCGCAGTTCCATCTGGATGTGCCAGCCGTGGCCATGGTGACGGCCAGCCATAACCCGAATGGTTGGACCGGAGTGAAAATGGGCTTTGATCGCCCGCTGACCCATGGCCCCGACGAGATGAACGAACTGCGCGACATCGTGCTGAACGGCGAAGGTGAGGCCGCGGCCGGCGGGGCCTATGAATTCATCGACGGGGTGCGCGAGGCCTATCTGGACGATCTGGTGGGCGATTTTCGCATGACCCGCAAGCTGCGGGTGGTCTGCGCCACGGGCAATGGCACCGCATCAGCCTTTGCGCCCGCGCTTTTTGCGCGTATCGGCGTTGAGGTGATCCCCAGCCATAACGAACTGGATTACACTTTCCCGCATTACAACCCGAACCCCGAAGCACTGGAAATGCTGCATGACATGTCCGATAGCGTCAAAGCGTCAGGCGCGGATTTCGCACTGGGCTTTGACGGGGATGGCGACCGCTGCGGTGTTGTGGATGATGAGGGCGAGGAGATTTTTGCTGATAAGATGGGCGTCATCATGGCGCGCGATCTGTCCAAGCTCTATCCGGGCAGCACTTTTGTTGCGGATGTGAAATCGACCGGCCTGTTTGCGTCAGACCCGGAATTGATTCGCAATGGCGTCAAGGCTGATTACTGGAAAACCGGGCACAGCCATATGAAACGGCGCGTCAAGGAACTGGGCGCTTTGGCCGGGTTTGAGAAATCGGGCCATTACTTTCTGGCCGGTCCAATCGGGCGCGGATATGATTGCGGCATGCGCGTGGCGGTTGAAATTTGCAAACTGATGGACCGCAATCCTGATATGTCGATGTCCGATCTGCGCCGCGCCCTGCCGAAAACATGGGCCACACCGACAATGTCCCCCCATTGCAGTGACACAGAAAAATATCACGTGCTGGAGCGTCTGGTCGCCAAACTGGTTGCAAAACATGACGCGGGTGACACCTTGGCCGGTCGCAAGATCGCGCAGGTTGTCACTGTGAACGGCGCGCGCGTTATTCTGGACAATGGCGGATGGGGTCTGGTGCGCGCCTCATCGAATACGCCAAATCTGGTTGTGGTCTGCGAAAGCCCCGAGAGCGAGGCCGAGATGCGCGCCATTTTCGCCGAGATTGATACGGTGATCCGGACAGAACCCAGCGTTGGCGATTACGACCAGACGATCTGATCGCAATCCGCGCAGCTTGGCGACAAATCCCTTGTCAAAGGGATTTGTCAAAAGTCTTGACCAAGACTTTTGGTGCCATCAGGCCGCAAGGCCGCGCCCTTTCAACAGCGCCTCGACCCCCGGTAACCGCCCCCGAAAGGCTGTGTACAACTCTGCGGGGTCCTTTGATCCGCCGGTTGACAGGATAAATGTCTCCAGCGCCTTGGCCTGTTCCGGGTCAAAGGCACTCCCGGCTTCTTCGAATGCGGCAAAGGCATCGGCATCCATCACCTCGGACCACATGTAGCTGTAATAGCCTGAGGAATAGCCGTCACCTGCAAAGACATGCGCAAAATGCGGTGTTTCATGGCGCATGGCAATCGCGCGCGGCATCCCCAGTTCGGCCAACAGCTCGGCCTGTTTCTGCATCGGGTCTGCCGGGGGGATCCCGTCATGGAAGGCGAGATCCACCAGCGCGGAGGCAACATATTCCACCGTTTGAAAGCCCATATCAAAGGTTGCAGCCCCCAATAGCCGGTCCAGCATAGCGCGCGCCATCGGCGCACCCGTTTCGGAATGGGTCGCGAATTCAGCCAGCACCTCGGGCACTTCGAGCCAGTGTTCGTAAAGCTGGCTTGGCAGTTCGACAAAATCGCGCGCCACGGATGTGCCGGAAATTGAGGGATAGGTCACATCGGACAGCATCTGATGCAGCGCATGGCCAAATTCGTGAAACAACGTGCGTGCATCGTCATAAGACAGCAGCGCGGGATCGCCCTTGGCGAAGTTGCAGACATTGATCACGATGGGGCTGCGACTCTTGGGCCATTTTGCCTGCGACCGCATCGCGGAACACCATGCGCCTGACCGTTTTGATCCGCGTGCGAAATAGTCACCGATGAAAACCGCGACATGTTGGCCATTCCGCGTCACTTCCCATGCGCGGCAATCGGGGTGGTAAAGCGGCAGGTCCAACGGGGCAAAGTCCAGCCCGAACAGGCGGTTGGCGCAGGCAAAGGCGGCCTCGATCATCCGGTCGAGCTGGAGATAGGGCTTCAATGCAGCCTCGTCCAGATCATGCTCGGCCTGACGGCGGCGCGCGGCATAATAGTGCCAATCCCACGGTTCCAGATCGCCGTTGATGCCATCGGCATGCATCATCTGTTCCAGCACCGCGGCATCTGCTTCGGCCTGCGTCTTGGCCGGGGTCCAGACCGCCATCAACAGATCGCGCACGGCCTGCGGCGTTCCGGCCATTTCTGTTTCCAGCTTATAGGCCGCAAAACTGTCATAACCCAACAGCGCGGCGCGTTCGGCCCGCAGCGCAAGAATTTCCGCCGCAATGGCGCGGTTATCCGTGTCCCCGCCATTTGCCCCCCGCGCAACATAGGCGGTCCACGCCTGTTGGCGCAGGTCGCGGCGGGGTGAGAATTGCAAAAACGGCGTGATCAACGACCGCGACAGGGTAATGACAGAGCCATCCACGCCTTTTTCCTGCCCCGCCTCGCGTGCGGATACGATCAGAAACGGCGGCAGGCCCTCCAGATCATTCTCGGTCAATGGCAAATGCCACGCCCTTTCATCGGCAAGAAGGTTCTGGGTGAACTGCGTGCCCAACACGGCCAGGCGCGATTTGATGTCGGCCATGCGGCGATCAGCCTCGCCCGTCAGGGCCGCACCGGAGCGCACAAATCCGCGATGCGTCAGCATCAGAACGCGGGCTTGTTCATCGGTCAGTCCAAGATCATCGCGCCGCTTCCATAGATCGGAAATCCGGGCGAACAGCGTCTTATGCGCGGTGATCTCTGCGGAATGCGCGGCAAGGCGCGGCGAAAAGCGGCGCTGCAATTCTTCGCGCATGGCTGTGCTGTCTGCGCCTGCCACGGTGTAAAAGACCGACAGCACCTGATCCAGACTATGGCCTGCCGCCTCAAGCGCGCCGATTGTGTTGTCAAAATCGGGCGCTGCGGGATTGGATGCGATGGCGTCAATCTCGGCTTTATGCGCGCTTAGCGCGGAGTCGAAGGCGGGGGCGAAATCCGAGTCCTTGATCCGGTCAAACGGGGCAAGGCCAAAGGGCGTGGCCCATGTGTCAAGCAGCGGGTTGGTCATGTGCGGTATCTCCTGTGAGGCGGGCCGCGGCGCAAATCGGGCAATCGCTGCGCGCGCTGGTTTTTATCATGCGGTGTTCGGCGAATAGGGCATCATGGATCAGCATCCGTCCGCGCAAGGTTTGCCCCGCCCCGGTGATCAGCTTGATCGCCTCCAGCGCCATCATGGCACCAATCACCCCCGGCAAGGGCCCGATCACCCCGGCCTCAGCGCAGCTGGGGGCCAGACCAGGGGCGGCTGCCTGCGGGAAGATGCATTGGTAACATGGGCCACCCCGCGCTGGATCAAACAGGGCAATCTGCCCTTCCCATTGCGACAATGCGCCCGATAACAAGGGCTTGGCCAGTGCCACCGCCGTTGCGTTGACAAGGTAGCGGGTGGCGCTGTCATCGGTGCCGTCAAGGATCAGGTCATAATCGGCAAAAAGATCAGTGGCGACATCCGCGGTCAGGCGACGATGGTAGGGGCGTATCGTCACAAAGGGGTTTTGGGCGCGCAATGCGGCTTCGGCTGAAAAGACTTTGGGCATGCCGATCCGGTCATCCGTATGGATCACCTGACGTTGCAGGTTGGAATTATCCACCGTGTCATGATCTATGATCCCGATCGTGCCCACCCCGGCTGCGGCCAGATACAGCATCGCGGGCGATCCCAGCCCGCCCGCACCGATGACAAGAACCTTTGCATCCTTGAGCTTGCGTTGCCCCGCACCGCCCACTTCGCGCAAGACGATATGGCGGGCGTAGCGGTCAAGTTCCGTCGCGGAAAACGGAGCGTCCTGCCCATGCGTGACATCTTGCGCTGCGGTCCCGTCCACACGGGCGCGCAGCCGTGCCAAGACGGCGCGATAGGTCAGGATCAGGGCGACAAATCCGCCCAGCAGCAACCATGGCGCAGCACTTGCCCCAGTGGCCATGCGCAACGGGGCGGTGGCGGGCAGCGTCAGATGGATGGTCACCACGCCAAGCCATAAGATGGCGATCATGGTCCAGCGCATCCGCCGCGGCGTTCCCATGAACGCCCCAATCCCCCACAGCACCCCCGCCATGATGACAACCAGCGCCATATCCTACCCCCGCCCTGTGGAGCCAAAGCCACCCTGCCCGCGTGCCGTATCCTCCAGCCTGCCAACCAGATCAAAGGTGGCGCGCAGGACCGGGGCCAGCACCATTTGTGCGATTCTGTCGCCATGGGCGATATGAAACGCCTGTTGGCCCATGTTCATAACGATCACACCCAGCGGGCCACGGTAATCGGCATCAATCGTGCCCGGGCTGTTGGGCAGGGTGATCCCGTGTTTCAATGCCAGACCGGAGCGTGGCCTGATCTGCACCTCATAGCCATCCGGTATCGCCAGATGCAGGCCGGTCGGAATCAACAGCCGATCCCCCGGTTCAAGCGTGACGCCATCGCGCTGGTCATCGGGGAAATTGGCGCGCAGGTCGGCCCCTGCGGCACCATCTGTTGCATAAGACGGCAAGGGGATCGCGGGATCAGCTTGCGGTGTTCTGGTGCATCGAATGGTCAACATGCTGCGCCCTTTGGTATGTGTTGGCTTGGTGTTGTGCTTTGGCTTGCTTTCGGCCTGAACCGGCCAACAGCAAGGATCAGGCGGGTCTTTTGCATATCCTCTGGCAGTTGGGTGATGACATAACTGAAAGCAACTGGGTTACAAGGCATTGACCGGGGATTGTCGCGGGCCAGCGTGCTGCACAAAACGCGCCTGCAATCACACCAGCGCCGCTGCGATCCGCTGGGCAAGCTGGTCTGCAACGGCCTGTTTGGTCATGCGTGGCCAGTCTTCTTGCCCGTCCGCTGTGATCAGATGCACCGCGTTTTCGGTGCCACCCATGATCCCGGTGGCCGGGCTGACATCATTGGCAACGATCCAGTCACACCCTTTGCGGACGCGTTTGGCCTGTGCATTGGCGATCACATCATCGGTTTCCGCGGCAAAACCCACCACCAGCGCCGGACGGCCGGTTGCCTGATGGCTGATCAGGGACAGGATATCAGGGTTTTCGGCAAATTCGAGAACCGGCAAGCGGCCCGCATCCTTCTTGATTTTGGAGCCGGAGGCCGACACCACCCGCCAATCCGCCACGGCGGCTGCAAAAATGGCGGCATCGGCGGGCAGCGCCTGTTGGACAGCCTGCAACATCTGTTGCGCGGTTTGCACGCGGACCACCTCCACCCCGGCAGGCGGCGGCGTATCGGCGGGGCCGGTCACGAACACCACATCGGCCCCCAATCCGGCCAAGGCCCGTGCAATCGCGCTGCCCTGCGCCCCGGAGGAGCGGTTGGCGATGTAGCGGACCGGATCAATCGGTTCATGCGTTGGGCCAGAGGTCACCAGCACCCGTTTCCCAGCCAGCGGCCCCTGCCCCAGCGCGGCCTCGATCGCGGCCACAATCTCGAGCGGTTCAGCCATGCGCCCGGGGCCATATTCGCCGCAGGCCATATCACCGGCATTGGGGCCAACCACCCGCAACCCATCGGCCAGAAGCTGCGCCAGATTGCGCTGGGTAGCGGGATGATCCCACATGCGGACATTCATCGCGGGCGCCAGCAAGACCTGCGTATCTGTGGCCATCAGCAGGGTCGAGGCCAGATCATTGGCGTGACCGCCCGCCATCTTGGCCATCAGATCAGCGGTTGCAGGGGCCACGACCAGCAGATCAGCACTGCGCGACAGTTGGATATGGCCCATCTCTGCCTCATCCGTCAGATCAAACAGATCGGTAAAGACCTTTTCCCCGCTCAGGGCGGCCACGGATAGGGGGGTGACAAATTCCGATCCGGCCCGCGTCAGAACCGGGGTCACGGCAGCGCCGCGTTCGCGCAAGCGGCGGATCAGATCAAGCGATTTATAAGCCGCAATGCCGCCGCCGATGATCAGAAGAATTCTTTTGCCCGCCAGCATGTTTTGCCCCCCCGCCAGATGCCCGACAGTAGAACCGACATCGCAGGCTGACAAGGGCGGGCAGCATTTCTGCCTGACCCTGATAAAGACCTCTGCATCACACCGTTCCGGCCCCAGGATGAGGGCAGCGCCTGCCGGGGGGCAGGCAGGCGCTGCCAGGCGGTGCCGCCGGGCGGGGGATATCGGCGATGGCGCGTATTATGCAGAGGTCTTTGATAAGGGGGGTCAACCCCGGTTCAGGAAGGCTTCGCAGGGGTCGGGACGGTCCACCGCCGGTGCCGATAACAGAATATCGAACGCACCGGGCGCGCCGCTGCCGTCTTCCTGTTGGCCGATGCTGAGAATATCCAGATCAGGGCGCAGATTTTCGATAAAGGCCGGCACACCCCAGTCACGGCGGGCATGGCCATTGCCGGTGATCACAACAACCGGCCCGCCCGTAGCCTCGACCGCGTGCAGCGTTTCGCGGGCCAGAACCGCATCGCGCAGACGTTGCAGATCAACCATCATGGGCAACATCTCGGATGGCATCGCGTTGCAATGCGCGACCTGTTGCAGATCTTCCCGAGCGGCCTGCATCTGCTCTGGCAAGGGCGTTGTCAGGCCGTACTCTGCCGCCTGATCGCCAAAGCTGGCGCTGATCCCGGCCTGCATCGCCGCGCGCGCAGCATCACGCGGCACGGCTGCGCCATAGATTTCCGCATCGGGGGCCGCTGCAAAGATCGGGTAATACATGGCAAAATCCGGCCAGCCGCTGTCTGACCAGTTCAGATCAGCGCGCAGCGCGGCCTCATCCGCCCTGTTTTGCAAGGTGACTGCTGCGGCCTGCGCCTCGGTCAGCATCTCGAAGACGATGGCGCGCGGGGCCACATGGGCCACAATCGCGGCCTGTGCCGCATGATGGGCAGGATTGTCATGCACCTCGCCCGCGATCACGATCCGGGCATTTGCAGCACGTTCCAGCACAGTATCGCGTACCGCATCAGCAGTTGGGCCCGCCAAAGCGGACCCATAGGCCAGTGTTGCACCCAGCAGCGCCGTGAGGGCAAAATTCTTCATACGAGGAAGTCTTGCAGCCCATGTGCGTGGCTTTCCAGCTTTTTCCGCATCTTGGCAAAGGCCGCCGCCTCCAGTTGGCGCACGCGTTCCTTCGACAAGCCCAGCTCATCACCAAGGCTTTCCAATGTCCGCGGATCATCGCGCAGCTTGCGTTCGCGCACGATAAACCGCTCGCGATCGTTGAGGGATGCCAAGGCCTCCAGCAGCCAGTTGCGCAGCGCCTCGGTGTCATGCGATGTCTCGACGATATCGGCGGCCTGGCTGCCCTCATCCTCGATCGTATCGATCCACTCGCGGCCCTCATCCTCGGAGGATTGTGTGGCGTTCAGCGAAAAATCAGAGCCGGACAACCGGCCTTCCATCATTTCCACATCATGCAGCGGCACACCAATCTCGGTCGAGATCATCTGACGCATCTGGTGACGGTCCAACTCCTCCCCCCGCGCTTGGGCTTCACGCTCCAACCGGGCCTGAACGCGGCGCAGGTTGAAGAACAGCGATTTCTGGCTTGAGGTGGACCCGGTGCGCACCATCGACCAGTTGCGCATCACATAGTCCTGAATGCTCGCCTTGATCCACCAGACCGCATAGGTGGAAAAGCGCACGCCGCGATCGGGATCAAACTTGTCAGCGGCTTTCATCAGCCCCAGACCGGCCTCCTGGATCAGATCATTCATGGGCGCGCCGTAGCGGCGGAACTTGGACGCCATCGAAATCGCAAGGCGCATATAGGCGGTAATCAGCCTGTGCAACGCCGCTTCGTCCCGATGATCGCGCCACGCATAGGCCAGCCGCAATTCGGTTTCAGCATCCAGCAATTCGGCTTTCATTGCCTTGCGGGACAGGGTCATGTCATTTGGTGAGTCCAGTGCCATATTCTACCCCCAGATGTGGTCTGAGACGCCCCAAGGGCTATATCGACCATGTTTCTTTGTCTCAGGAGTTGTTACGGAGGCAAAAACAGATCGGATCAAAAAACATGACTCTGCAATGCTACCAAAACTGAGCCTTGTTCTTGGCGGCGCCGCCTCGGGGAAATCCTCTTGGGCCGAGGGCTTGATACGTTCACAGTATCAAAAACCAATCTATCTGGCCACGGCGCAGGCTTGGGACACTGAAATGCAAGCAAAAATCAGCCGTCACCAGCAATCACGCGGCGCGATCTGGCACACCATCGAGGCCCCGCTTGACGTGGCAAATGCCCTTGGAACACTAGAGGGTGCGCAGGGTGTCTTGCTGGATTGTGCGACACTTTGGCTCACCAATCATATGCTGGCGGACCATGATCTGCGCGATGAAAGCAACCGCCTGATGCAGGCTTTGAACGCCTGTCGCGCGCCTGTTGTGGTTGTCAGCAATGAGGTGGGCAGCGGCATCGTGCCGGACAACGCGCTGGCGCGGCAATTCCGGCAAGCGCAGGGCGAGTTGAACCAGACACTGGCCGCCCAAGCCGATCTGGTTGTGGCGGTCATGGCGGGGCTGCCCCTTGTGCTCAAGGGCCAGTTGCCGCCGGTGTCAGCGGTGCCGCAATGAGCCGGTTCTTCTGGGTGCGCCATGGCCCGACCCATGCCAAAACCATGGTGGGATGGTCAGACCTGCCAGCGGATTTGTCCGATACCGCCCAACTGTCACGCCTGTCCGGCCTGTTGCCGCAAGATGCGCTGGTCATCTCATCCGATCTGATCCGCGCAAGCGCCACCGCCGATGCCATCGCCGGGTCGCGCGAACGCCTGCCACATGATCCTGACCTGCGGGAGATCCATTTTGGAGCGTGGGAACTGGCGCGTTTCGACGAGATCGCAGATCAGAACCATTTGCGCGCCTATTGGGACGCCCCCGGCGATATCCGCCCCCCCGGCGGCGAAAGCTGGCATGACGTATCTGCCCGCGTTGACGCAGCCGTGGCGCGGCTTTTGGACAGCCAGCCGGGGCGTGACATTGTGGTTGTGGCGCATTTCGGGGTGATCCTGACGCAGCTGCAGCACGCCTTGCAGATCGGGGCATATGAAGCCTTTTCGCATAAGATCGACAATCTTTCGGTGACCGAGCTGGTGCGCAAGGATGCCTCATGGCAGGCAATCCGCATCAACCACCTGGCCTGACAGCCCCCGGTCAAAAAGGGGGGCTGTTTGCCCCCCAACGTCCCTGCGGGACATTCCCCCCCAAGGATATTTGTTCGCAAGAAGAAGGCGCAGGGGGTTTGTTAACATATTTGAAAGCAATGCAGCCTACCCGTTAACCTTATTGGAAGATGGGAACGGGATATGGTTGCACGCGCCTATACAGTGGCCTTTGAAGGCGTGTCCGCGCGCACGGTTGAGGTGCAATGCGCCGTCACGCCGGGCATGCCGGCCTTTGCTATTGTTGGCCTGCCCGACAAAGCCGTCAGCGAGGCGCGCGACCGCGTGCGCGCCGCATTGAGCGCGATGGGCATTGCCCTGCCCAACAAGCGGATCACCATCAACCTGTCACCTGCAGATTTGCCAAAAGAAGGCAGCCATTTTGATTTGCCCATTGCGCTGGCTTTGTTGGCCGCGCTGGAAATCGTGCCGCCCGATGCGGTTGAACGCACAACCGCGCTGGGTGAATTATCCCTTGACGGGTCACTGATCGGGGTGATCGGCGCGTTGCCGGCCGCGATGACCGCAGCAGAGGAAGAGCGCATCTTGCTATGCCCTCGCGCATCCGGGGCCGAGGCCGCATGGGTTGGGGCCTGTCAGGTGATCGCGGCCGGTTCATTGATGGATGTGGTGCGGCACTATACCGGACAGTCCCCGATCCCGCCCGCAGAGCCCGGCGAAGTGACGCAAGAGAGCGGGTCGCGGTGTCTGCGTGACGTCAAGGGGCAGGAACGCGCCAAGCGCGCCCTGGAAATCGCCGCAGCGGGGCGGCATCATATGTTGCTGCTGGGCAGTCCGGGGTCTGGAAAATCCATGCTTGCGGCGCGCATGCCCGGCATATTGCCCACGCTGACGCCGCTGGAGGCGTTGGAAACCTCGATGATCCATTCGCTGGCCGGCCTTCTGGATGAGGGTGGCATCTCGCGAATGCGCCCCTTTCGTGAGCCGCATCACACCGCATCCATGGCGGCGATTGTCGGTGGCGGGCGCAGCGCCAAACCCGGTGAGATCAGTCTGGCCCATAACGGCGTTCTTTTCATGGATGAATTTCCCGAATTTCCCCGTGGCGTTCTGGAAACATTGCGCCAGCCCATCGAAACGGGCGAAGTGATGGTGGCGCGCGCCAATGCGCATGTGAAATACCCGTGCCGTTTCATGCTGGTTGCGGCTGCCAACCCCTGCAAATGCGGCTATCTGACCGACCCGGCGCGCGCCTGCACCCGCGCGCCGATCTGCGGTGAGGATTATCTGGGCCGGATCAGCGGGCCTTTGATGGACCGCTTTGATCTGCGGATCGAAGTACCCCCTGTGCAATATACCGATCTGGATCTTCCGGCTTCAGGGGACAGCTCTTTGCAGGTGGCAGAACGGGTGGCGCGCGCGCGGGCTGTGCAGGCGGAACGGTTTGACGGGATCGAGGGGATGCGGCTGAATGCGGATGCCGAGGGGGCCGTGTTGGACCGGATTGCCACACCGGACGCGGCAGGGCGCGTGCTTCTGGGGCGGGTGGCGGAGCGGTTCGGCCTCACGGCGCGCGGCTATCACCGCGTTTTGCGGGTGGCCCGCACGATCGCAGACCTCGCAGAGGCCCCGGATGTGACCAGCGACCATGTGGCGGAGGCGGTCAGCTATCGCTTGGCGGGCGTCAAAGAGGGGTGAGGCGGATCAGGCGCGCTTTGCCTCGATCCGTTCCCAGATGATTGCCGCAATGTTCACACCGTCAAAACGCTCCAACTCCTGAATGCCGGTGGGGGAGGTCACGTTGATTTCGGTCAGCCAGTCGCCAATCACATCGATTCCAACAAAAACCTGACCTTTTTCGCGCAAAACAGGCCCGATCCGGGCACAAATTTCAAGGTCACGATCGCTCAGCCCGACCTTTTCAGGACGACCGCCGACATGCATGTTGGAACGCGTCTCGCCTGCGGCTGGGACACGATTGATCGCACCAACGGCTTCCCCATCGACAAGGATCACACGTTTGTCGCCTTTGGTGACGGCAGGCAGGTATTTCTGCACGATCAACGGCTCCCGGCTGAACCCGGTGAACAGCTCGTGCAACGAGGACAGGTTGCGATCATCCGAGGTCAGGCGGAAAACGCCAGCGCCGCCATTGCCATAGAGCGGCTTGAGGATCACATCGCCATGTCTATCCTTGAAGGCGCGGATCGTTGCCAGATCACGGGCGATTGTGGTGGGCGGGGTCAGGTCCGGAAAGTTCAGAACCAGCAGTTTTTCAGGCGAGTTGCGCACCCAGAACGGATCGTTCACCACGAGCGTTGCGGGGTGGATCCGGTCCAGCAAATGGGTGGTTGTGATGTAGAACATGTCGAATGGCGGATCTTGTCTGAGCCAGACAACGTCAAAATCAGACAGATCCACCTCGGTTTGCGCGCCCAGCGCGTAATGATCGCCTATGACCCGCTGCACCGTTACCGGCCAGCCTTTGGCGGTAACACGGCCTTCTTGATAGGCCAATTGGTCGGCTGTGTAATAAAACAGGTCATGGCCGCGGGCTTGGGCCTCTTCCATCAGGCGAAAGGTGCTGTCTGCATCGATGTTGATTGGCCCAATCGGGTCCATCTGAAAGGCGATTTTCATGTCCAGCTCCCGTGAAGTCGCCCTTTACATGGCGCAAGCGGCGGTCAGAGACAAGATGCGCTTGGCTTCTTGGCGATGTCCT
>JBLRWJ010000005.1:37264-54982 GCA_047921315.1 Rhodobacterales bacterium
CATGGCGCAAGCGGCGGTCAGAGACAAGATGCGCTTGGCTTCTTGGCGATGTCCTCGTGACAAAGGGTATGGGCGGGGCAGGAAAGCCGCAAAGGGCGAAACGGCCTGCAGGTCATTTATCATGGCCAGCAACACACCCTGCGGTGCGTTTTCGGACAGGGCCGGGGCAATCCCGTTGCATCAGTCGTCTTCGGTAAAAGCGTTCTCAACAATCCGGAGGGCACCAGTGTCATTCATCATCGCCAGATCAAAGCGCATTTCCGTCATCTGATGGCGTGACACAGACCCCAGATATTCCTCCGCCGCCTGCATGATCCGGCGGCGTTGCGCGCGCCCCAATGACAGCAGCGCCGCATCAAAGCTGCGGCTTTTCTTGACTTCGACAAAAATGATCGCCGCGCCATCCTGCAAAATCAGATCTATTTCCGCACAACTGCCGCGCCAGCGCTGCGCCAGAACAACCATCCCACAGTCCGCATAACGCCGCATCACTGCCTCTTCCGCAGCCAGACCGGACAAATAAGCCGTGCGCCCCCGCAAGCGCCTTGCCGTCGGCACCACAGGCTGCGGCCTGGCCGTTTTTATCGGCGCCTGTTGTGGCGGCGCGGCAAAGGGCAATTCAAGTTGCAACGCCCCAATCTGGGCTTTGTCCGGGTCAAACCATGCCGTCATTCATCCTGCTCCAACTTGAGGGCCAACTGGTAAATCTGCCGCCGCGGCAACCCTGTTCCCGCCGCCACACGGTCAGCCGCATCACGCACAGAATGCCCCTGCAATGCCTCACGTAGCAATCGTTCTACATCATCGGGATTAATATTCTCCGAATGCGCGCGATCGATCAGCACCACAATTTCCCCTTTCAGGCTGCGGTCTGCGCAGACGGATGCCAGTTCGTGCAATGTGCCGGGGATGACTTCTTCGAATTTCTTGGTCAATTCGCGGCAGATTGCGGCCTGCCTGTCTGGCCCCAGAATCTCGGCACTGTCGCGCAGCATTGCCGCGATCCGCTTGGGTGATTCGTAAAATACCAAAGTGCCCGGTATCTCGGCATAACGGCGAAGGGCGGTTTTCCGCTGGCCTGATGCATTCGGCAGAAAGCCTGCGAAAAAGAATTTATCTGTCGGCAAACCGCCCACGGTCAGGGCCGTTACCACCGCAGACACCCCCGGCGCTGTGGTGACAAGATGCCCGGCTTCACGGGCCGCGCGGGCAAGGTCAAACCCCGGATCTGCCACCATCGGCGTTCCCGCTTCAGAGGCGTAGGCCATCGTCAGACCCTGTTCGAGCAGGCCCAGAAGGCGTGGCCGCATCTTTGCGCCGTTATGGTCGTGATAGGCCAGCACCTGACGGTCCGCCAAGGGGATACCGTGTATTTCCATCAGCTTGCGCAGCGTCCGTGTATCTTCGGCCACAAGGACATCCGCGCTGGCAAGTATGTCCAGCGCCCTCAATGTCACGTCACGGGCGCTGCCGATGGGGGTTGCCACCAGATAAAGGCCCGGTGCAAGCCTGACCGCTTTCGGATTCAACACTGGACCCTCCGTGCATGGTGTTTATGATTGCAATACCTGCGGGTGGCGCAGATCACCGCCTTTGTCGAGGGAGAAGTCCTGTCATGTTTGCCTTTCCATCATCTGTTCGCAAGTCATTGCGCTTGGTCCGTGACGCGCTGTCCGCAACAAAGGCTGCCCGCCTGGCTGGTTTGGCCGGTCCGGGCCTGCCGTTGCGCCCTTTGCGCCCGGGGGCATTTGCTGTTGCAGCGATCGGCGCCTTGGCGGCATGTGATCCGGTGGATACGTCCTTGTCGCGGCCATCTGGCGCGGTCAGCACATCGGCGCCTGTGCCTGTGGCCCTGCTGGTTCCGCGCGGGTCCGGCAATAGCAGCGACGAGTTGCTGGCAACAGCGCTTGAAAACGCGGCGCGGCTGGCGATTTCGGATCTGGGCGATGTGGCCATTGATCTGCGCGTCTATAGCACCGCAGGCTCCGCGACGACGGCGCAACAGGTCGCCTTGCAGGCTGTCTCGGACGGGGCGCAGCTCATTCTGGGGCCAGTTTACGGTGAAAACGCCAATGCAGCGGCGGTGGCTGTGGCCTCATCCGGGGTCAATGTCCTGGCCTTTTCCAACAATACCTCGATTGCCGGGGGCAATCTGTTCATCCTCGGCCCGACCTTTGACAACACGGCAGACCGCTTGGCCGGTTATGCCGTGCAGCAAGGCAAAGGGCGCACGGTCGTTGTCTATTCCGATGATGTGGCCGGGCGCGCCGGGCAAGCGGCGATCCAATCCGCGCTTGTGCGTAATGGCGGCACATCGGTTGGCGCGGTCAGCCATGCCTTTTCACAAAACGGTGTCATGCAGGCTGTGCCACAGATTGTCAGCGCCGTGCGCAGCGGACAGGCCGATTCGGTCTTTCTGACAGCTGATACCGCAGGGGCCTTGCCGCTGCTGACACAGCTTTTGCCCGAGGCCGGGGTCACGCCGCAAACCACGCAATATATCGGCCTGACGCGCTGGGATATCCCCAGCCAGACCACCGATCTGCCCGGCGTTCAGGGGGGCTGGTTCGCGCTGCCGGATCCAGTGATGACCGCCCGCTTCCGCAGCCGCTATGAGGCGGCTTATGGCAGCAGCCCGCACCCGATTGGCGGATTGGCCTATGACGGCATCGCCGCAATCGGTGCGCTGGTCAGTTCGGGCAGGTCCGACGCGCTCAGCCGCGCCTCTCTCACGCAAGGGGCGGGATTTCAGGGGGTGAACGGCGTATTCCGCCTGCGCCCCGATGGTACAAACGAGCGTGGTCTGGCCGTTGCCCAGATCCGCGATAGACAGGTGGTTGTGATTGACCCTGCCCCAAGAGCCTTTGGCCGTGCCGGATTCTGATCCGGCCATTGCCGCCTACCCGTTGATACTGCCGCACGCACCGGATGATCTGATTTGTCCGGCGGACAGGATCATTGATGATGCGGCTCTTGCACGGGCATTGGACATGGCAACACGCGGGCGGGCGCCCGCTGACATGCGCGCGGCTGTGGTTCCGGTTCTGTCGCAAGCGCTGCAGGACGGGCGCGCCGCGATTGCCGCAGCCTTTGCCCAGCGCCCTTTTGATGCGCGTCCGGTCACCCGCTCCTATTGCTGGCTGACAGATTGCATCGTGGCTTGCGCGCATGACATCACGGTCCGTCTGGTTCACCCGCTTGCCAAACCCACCCCGCAAGAGCGGCTGACCCTGATCGCGGTGGGCGGCTATGGCCGGGGTGAGATGGCACCGCAATCGGATGTCGATCTGTTGTTCCTCAGCCCCGCCCGCATCAGCCCTTGGGCGGAATCCGTGATCGAAACCATGCTCTATATCCTGTGGGATCTGCGTCTGAAGGTTGGCCATGCCAGCCGGACGGTCAAGGATTGCCTGCGGCTGGGGGCTGAGGATTTCACCATCCGCACCGCCCTGTTGGAGCATCGTTTTCTGGGCGGGGATGCGGCGCTGGCCACCGATCTGGACCGCCGCCTGAAAGCTGATCTGTTCAAAGGCACCGCACGCGATTTTATCGAGGCCAAGCTATCCGAACGCGATGCAAGGCACGAAAAACAGGGCGGTCAACGCTATGTGGTGGAGCCGAACGTCAAAGAAGGCAAGGGCGGGCTGCGCGATCTGCAATCGCTGTTCTGGATCGCGAAATACCTGCACGGCGTCCAGAACCCCGCCGAGCTAGTGCGGCTCAAGATGTTCCGCCCCGAAGAATACGCCACTTTCGAGAAGGCCGAGACTTTTCTGTGGGCAGTGCGTTGCCATCTGCATCTGATCACCGGGCGCCCGGCCGATCAACTGACCTTCGATCTGCAGGTGCAGGTTGCGGAGTGTATGGGATACGCGGACAAGGGCGGTCGCCGCGCGGTTGAACATTTCATGCAGGATTACTTCCGCCACGCCACCTCGGTCGGGGATCTGACGCGGATCTTTCTGACCAAGCTGGAGGCGCTGCATGTCAAATCAGGCCCGCTGCTGGAGCGTTTCTTTCGCCGCATGCCAAAGGTCAAACCCGGCTATAAGGTGATCCATAACCGGCTGGCCATTGATGATGAGGCGGCTTTTCTCAAGGATAAACTGAACCTGCTGCGCCTGTTCGAGGAGGCGTTGCGCACGGGCATGCTGATCCATCCCGATGCCATGCGGCTGGTCACGGCGAACCTGCACATGATCGACGATGATATGCGCACCACCCGCGAGGCGCAGCGCATCTTTATGGATCTGCTGCTGAAACACGGCAATCCCGAACGCGCCTTGCGGCGGATGAACGAGCTGGGGATGCTGGCGGTATTCATCCCTGAGTTTGAGCCGATCGTGGCCATGATGCAGTTCAACATGTATCACAGCTATACGGTGGATGAGCATACGATCCAGTGCATCCGCAATCTGGCCCAGATCGAACGCGGCGAACTGGTCGAGGAGCTGCCCGTCGCATCAGGCATCCTGCGCGACGGGGTAAACCGCAAGGTTCTTTATATTGCGCTGATGCTGCATGATATCGGCAAGGGCCGCGCCGAGGACCACTCGGTTCTGGGGGCACAGATCGCCCGCCGCGTTGCCCCGCGATTGGGGCTGAACAAGGCCGATTGCGAAACCGTCGAATGGCTGGTGCGCTATCACCTGCTGATGTCGGATATCGCGCAGAAACGCGATCTGTCCGACCCACGCACGCTGCGCGATTTTGCAAAGGCGGTGAAAACCCGCAAACGGCTGGACCTGCTGACGGTGCTGACCGTGTGTGACATTCGCGGCGTAGGCCCGCAGACGTGGAACAACTGGAAAGCGATGCTGCTGCGCCAGTTGCACCGCGAAACCAGCCGTGCGCTGGAGCACGGGCTGGAAGATCTGAACCGCGAACATCGCGGGGTCGAGGCCAAGGCAGCCCTGCGTGACGCGCTCAAGGCATGGGATGCCGCCGGCCTCAAGGCCGAACTGGGGCGGCATTACCCCCCCTATTGGCAGGGTCTGGATACGCGCACACAGGTGGTTTTTGCCAATATGCTGCGCGATTTGCCGGATGATGAAATCCGCATCGATCTGGTCCCGGATGAAGACCGTGATGCCACCCGCGCCTGTTTTGCGCTGTCCGATCACCCCGGCATCTTCTCGCGCCTGTCAGGGGCGCTGGCGCTGGTGGGGGCCAATGTTGTGGACGCCCGCACCTATACCTCCAAGGACGGGTTCGCAACGGCGGTATTCTGGATTCAGGATGAAAGCGGCAGCCCCTATGACGCCACCCGCCTGCCGCGCCTGCGCCAGATGATTGACAAGACCCTGCGCGGCGAAGTGGTCACGACCGAGGCGATCAAAAGCCGCGACAAGATCAAAAAGCGCGAGCGCGCCTTCCGCGTGGCGACCTCGATCACCTTCGACAATGAAGGATCGGAAATCTATACTATCATCGAGGTGGATACCCGCGACCGCCCCGGCCTTTTGTTCGATCTGACGCGCACGCTGGCCAATGCGAATGTCTATATCGCCAGCGCCGTCATCGCGACTTACGGCGAACAAGTGGTGGATACGTTCTACGTCAAAGATATGTTCGGGCTGAAATTCCACTCCATTCCCAAACAGAAAGCCTTGGAACGCAAACTGCGCGAGGCCATCGAACAAGGCGCACAGCGCGCCATTTCCTGATGCCGCCCCGCGCAGGGCAATCAGCCGACCTGCCGCAGGAAAATTCCCTGCAAGGGAATTTGGCAAAAGTCTTGCAAGACTTTTGGGCAGCGGCAGTGATGTTTTGATCCCCCTTCCAAGACCTGCAGGCTTGGGGTAGGTCGGGATGGAACGCAGCAAAGGCCGCTCGCCATGAAACCTATCCGCCTGATTGCCGGCTTCATGACCGTGGGCCTTTGGACCCTGCTCAGCCGTGTTCTGGGTTTCGTCCGTGACGCGATCATCCTTGCCTATCTGGGCACCGGCCCCGCCTATGAGGCCTATGTCGTGGCCTTCCGCCTGCCCAATATGTTCCGCCGCTTTTTTGCCGAAGGCGCGTTCAACATGGCTTTCGTGCCGATGTTCTCCAAGAAATATGAGGCGGGCGAGGATGCGCAGCGCTTTGCAGAAACCGCTTTTGCGGGTCTGGCGTCCGTGTTGATCCTGCTGACCTTGCTGGCGCAGCTTTTCATGCCATGGATGATCTACGCGCTGGCCAGCGGCTTTGCCGGACAAGAGCAATTCGCGCTCTCGGTGGAATTTGGGCGGATCGTCTTTCCCTATATCCTGTTCATCTCACTTGCCGCCCTGCTGTCCGGTATTCTCAACGCCACGGGGCGATTTGCCGCCGCCGCCGCCGCCCCGGTTTTGCTGAACATCATTCTGGTGGGCGCCATGGCAGGTGCCGCCGCATCCGGGCTTGATGTGACCATGGCGCTGATCTGGGGTATTCCGGTGGCAGGGGTGGCACAGCTTGCACTGGTCTGGTTCGCGGCGCGCCGGGCCGGGTTCACGCTGATCCCCCGCCGCCCCCGCTGGACGCCTGAGATCAAGCGCCTTGTCCAGATCGCCGTGCCCGCCGCCCTCGCAGGCGGTGTGGTGCAGGTCAATCTGCTGGTCGGACAGCAAGTCGCCAGCTATTTTGATCGTGCGGTCGGCTGGCTTTATGCCGCCGACAGGTTGTATCAACTGCCGCTGGGCGTTGTCGGCATCGCCATCGGCGTGGTGCTGCTGCCTGATCTGTCACGCCGTCTGGCCGCAGGGGATGACGCAGGCGGGCGCAACGCCCTGAGCCGCGCCGCAGAAATCTCGCTTGCTCTGACCGTTCCCGCCGCTGTGGCGCTGATGGTGGTGCCGCTGCCGTTGGTCTCGGTCCTGTTCGAACGGGGTGCCACCACTGCCGATGACAGCGCGGCGATTGCTATGGCGGTGGCGGTCTATGGGCTTGGACTGCCCGCCTTCGTGATCCAGAAGATATTGCAGCCGCTTTTTTTCGCACGCGAAGACACACGCAGCCCCTTTCGCTATGCCTTGGTCGCCATGATCGTGAATGCTGTCGTCGCAATTGGCCTTGCCCCGCTGATCGGCTGGATCGCCGCCGCGATAGCCACCACGCTGGCGGCTTGGGTCATGGTGATCCTGCTCAGCCTTGGCGCGCGCCCGATGGGCGATGTTGCCCGTTTTGATGCGCGGTTTCACAAGCGTATCTGGCGGATCGTTGCGGCCTCATGCGGCATGGGCCTGGTGCTTTGGGCGATGATGAGCCTGACCGCGCCGTTTTTCGCCTTGGCGGGATGGCGCTATCTTGCGCTGCTTGGGCTGATGATGATCGGCATGATCAGCTATTTCGGCATAGGGCAACTGATCGGGGCCTTCCGCCTTGGCGAGTTCAAACGCGCCTTTCAACGCGGCGGCAGCCACTGATCCGCCCGTTGCGCGCCGCCGCCCCCGCTTCTTCTTGCCTTAAATATCCCCGCGCGGAGCGCATCCCCCGCCGATCTCCGCACCGTCAGTCATGGCGCATCTTTGCGCGCAACCGCGCGAAACCACCGGGGCTGACCGCGAAAGACAGCACAAAGCCAAAGCCGAAACCTGACAGATCGGCAATCCAGTCACGGTTGCCGCCAAACAGGATGCCAAAGACCAGCTGTATCCCCATCAAAAAGGCTATCAGCGTAAAGGCACGGATCTGCGGCCCGCCTTCTTGTCCAAGGCGCAGCCATAGCAGGTAGGTAAACGCCCCGATCAGGCCATAAACCCCCGGAAACCCGCCAATCAGCGGCACAGATGTTCCGGCCACCAATCCAAAGACCAGCGCCCCCCCGATGGAGGCCCCGAAAAACACCGCCAGCACCGCCCAGCCGCGAAACACCTCGCCGACGAATTTGCCCAAGGCCAGCACCATCGCCCCGGCAAATATCGCATGCGTGAACCCGCCATGCACAAAGGGAAAGGTCACAAAGCGCACCATTTGTTCCATCGGCCAGCGGCCATTGCCCAGCATCCACTGAAATATCTCTGCCGAGAACGCATAGGACTGGATCGCCCCCAATCGCCAGCCAATCGCTTTGGGTCCGCCGATCAGGCCCTGTGCGCCAAGACTGAACAACAGCTCGATCCCGACGATCACCGCAAACAGTGCGATCACAACAGGCGGTAGCGGGTTGACGGGGCTGTGGCGCATATCGCCCGGCCTTTGGGGATCTATTTGCATGACGGACCTTTGCTTGACGCGGCTATGGGCCATGGGTAAGCCAGCCAGACCCATAAATCCAGACGGAGATGTCATCATGGCGGATGCGGTCCAAACGCAATCCAACCCGAACGCGGCCTTTACCCCGCGCGTGTTCTCGGGCATCCAGCCTTCGGGCGGGCTGACCCTTGGCAATTATCTGGGCGCGATCAAGCGGTTCGTGCAGATGCAGGACAGTGGCACGCCCACGCTATATTGTGTGGTCGACATGCACGCGATCACCGTCTGGCAAGACCCTGCGGCGCTGCGCCGTCAGACCCGCGAACTGACAGCGGGCTATATCGCCGCCGGGCTGGATCCGACACGCTCGATCCTGTTCAACCAAAGTCAGGTGCCCGAACATGCGCAACTGGCATGGGTGTTCAACTGTGTGGCGCGGATGGGCTGGATGGGGCGCATGACCCAGTGGAAGGACAAGGCGGGCAAGAATGCCGAAAACGCCTCGCTTGGGCTGTTCGCCTATCCGGCGCTGATGGCGGCTGATATCCTGCTCTATCACGCGACCCATGTGCCCGTGGGTGAGGATCAGAAGCAGCATCTTGAACTGACACGCGATGTGGCGGCCAAGTTCAACCATGATTACGGCGTTGATTTCTTTCCGATCACCGAACCGGTGATCGAGGGGGCAGCAACGCGGGTCATGAGCCTGCGCGACGGGTCGAAAAAGATGTCCAAATCTGACCCTTCCGATGCCAGCCGCATCAACATGACCGATGATGCCGACACGATTGCCAAAAAGATCCGCAAGGCCAAAACCGATCCTGATGCCCTCCCGTCCGAGGCGGCGGGGCTGGAAGGGCGTGCGGATGCGCGCAATCTGGTCAATATCTATGCGGCCTTGTCCGACAGCACGGTGGACGCGGTGCTGCGCGATGTCGGCGGCAAGCAATTTTCAGAGTTCAAGCCGATGCTGGCCGATCTGGCGGTGGCCAAACTATCGCCCATCTCGGCCGAGATGGCGCGGCTGATGCAGGAACCTGCTGAAATCGACCGCATCCTTGGGGCCGGGGCCGCGCGCGCGCGCGACATTGCCAGCCCGATCCTGCAACAAACCTACGATATCGTGGGCATGATCCGTAGCTGATGACACAACGGGTGATCCGCTGGCTGGCACGCGCGGTTCTGAGCGGCCTGCTGATCGGATCGCTCGTCTTGTCGGCCATCAATCTGACAGCATTGCTCCGCGCCCCGGTTGGCGCGGCCTTTGTTGCGCGCGGGCTTGCAGATATCGAAGCCGCCACAGAACTGGCGCTGGCGCGCCATGCCACGCCAGCCACCATCGCCCGCCGCCTTGACGCGCTGCTATCCGAAGCGCCGCGCAACTGGCTGGCCATCGATGCAGTCACCGCATTGGCGCAGGACAGGGCCATTGCCCTGCCCCCCGATCTGACGGTGCAGCGCGACACCGCCTATGCGCAAGATCACAGCTATTGGCGCAAGGGGGAAAAATGCCTTTCATGCCTGCATGACGCCGCCACCTGCCCGTTATCCGCCATCCTGATCTGTCGTGCGCCAGTCGATCTGACGCCATTGGGCGATGTGGTCGGGCTGTCGCGCGCGGCACTGACCTATGCGGCGGGGCGCGATGTGGACCGGGTTGATTTGATCCTGTCGGCCATCGGCCTGTCAGCCTTGGCACTGGCCCCGTCCACAGGTGGCAGCAGTTTATCAATCAAGGCGGGGGCGGGCTTTGCCAAACTGGCAAAATCCATGAACCGCTTGCCAGATGCGCTCAGCCGCCCGCTTGTCCTTGCGTTCCGCGAGGGGGTCGACTGGTCGCGCATGTCCGGTATCCGCCGCAGCAGTGACCTGCACGCCCTGCTGCGGCCTGATATCCTGCGCCCCGCAACCGCGATACTGGAGGATACCGGGCGCATGGTGCGCAATACATCCGTGGTGGACGGGTTGCACCTGATGAAGCATGTGGACAGCCCCGCCGATATGGCCCGCCTTGCGCGGGTCTCGGACGCGCTGGGGCCACGCACGGTTGGCGTGGTTGAAATACTGGGCAAATCGCGGGCCTTGCGCCTGTCGATGCGGCTGGCGAATGAGGTGTGGTATGCCATTGCGGGGCTGATCGGCCTGATCACGGCGCTGATCGGGTTTGTGGGGTCCGGCCTTGGATCGATCATCCTGCGGCGTTTGCGCAGGCTGACGGACAGGTTGACAGACAGGCCAGCCCGTCACTAACGCCGGGTTCATGACTCAGGTCAAAGCCGTGCAACCGGGGTTCAGATAGGCTGTTGTCTTCATAGGGGGGTATGAAACATGGCCAGATTAACAAAGACACCACCGCGCACCAAAGCCAGGACGGCAGAGGCGGGCAGCGGGGCAAAGCCTGCCAAGGCCAACCTGCCTGCGGTCTTGCCCCCTTCTGCGGCAGCACCAGCAGCTTGCCCAGAAGCCAGCGTCCGCCCGACACATCCGCATCAGAACCTTGATCGCAGCGTCATGGCCGCCTTGGCGCGGGTGACGGGCGGTGTTTCCCCGCATGCCGTGGCCGATGCATGGACAGATTGGTGGCTGCATATGGCCCGCGCACCGGGGCGGCAGTTGGAACTGGCCGAACGGGCGCAGCAGAACACCCTGCGGCTGATCTATCACGCATCGCAGGCGATGCAGGGCAAAGCGGGGGATGCGCCCTTTGTTCCCAAACCGCAAGACACCCGCTGGACCCATGCAGACTGGGCCAAGCCGCCCTTCAGCCTGTGGCAGCAGGGCTTTCTTGCGATGCAGAACTGGTGGGAACACGCCACCGATGATCTGCGCGGCTTGCGCCACAAAAGCGCCGAGCGGACAGGCTTTATGACAAGGCAGCTGCTTGATACCGTATCGCCGTCGAATTTTCCCGGCATGAACCCCGAAATCATCGCAAAAACCCGCCAGACGCTGGGGCGCAATCTGGCTGAAGGGGCCGCGCATTTCACCGCTGATCTGGTCCAGACGCTGACCCAGTCACGCCGTCCGATCCCGGAAGACTTTGCCTTGGGCCAGCATCTGGCCTGCACGCCCGGCAAAGTGGTTTACCGCAATGACCTGATGGAGTTGATCCAATACAGCCCGCAAACCGATCAGGTGCATCCCGAACCTGTGCTGATCGTGCCTGCATGGATCATGAAATACTATATCCTTGATCTGTCGCCGGAAAATTCGCTGATCAACTGGCTGGTGGGTCAGGGCTTTACCGTTTTCACGATCTCGTGGTGCAACCCGACCGCCGATCAGGCCAATCTGTCACTGGAGGATTACCGCGTCCGCGGGGTCATGGCCGCGCTGGATGCGATCACCACCATCGTGCCCGACCGGAAAATCCATGCCAATGGCTATTGTCTGGGCGGCACGATGCTGTCGATTGCGGCCGCGACAATGGCGCGTGACGGTGATGATCGTCTGGCCTCGGTCACGCTGATGGCGGCACAGGTTGATTTTGTGGAGGCGGGCGAGTTGCTGTTGTTTCTGGATGAAAGTCAGGTTGCGTTTCTGGAGGATATGATGTGGGAACAGGGCTATCTGGACCGCCCGCAAATGGCGCGGACTTTTGCCGCCATCCGGTCCGAAGACCTGATCTATACCCGTGCGGTGCGGCGCTATTTTCTGGGGATCGAGGATCTGCCGTCAGATATTACCGTCTGGAACGGGGATACAACGCGGATGCCTGCGCGCATGCATTCGGAATATCTGCGCGGTATCTTCTTGGAAAACCGCATCACCGCAGGGCGTTTCGCTGTTGAGGGGCGTGTGATCGCGCTCAAGGACATTGACGCGCCGATGTTCGTGGTAGCGACCGAGACCGATCACATCGCGCCATGGCGATCTGTCTACAAGACCCAGTTGTTCACCGATAACGACCTGACCTTTGTGCTGACCAAAGGCGGCCATAACGGTGGTATTCTCAGCGAGCCGGGCCATCGGGGCCGCCATTACCGCATCAGTCATCGCCGCGCCGGTGCGAACTATATGGGGCCGGAGGCGTGGCTGAAATCCCATGATGAACAGCAAGGGTCTTGGTGGGTGGAATGGGGGTGCTGGCTGGCCGGACATAGCGCGCCACCGGCCGCACCGCCGCAAATGGGGGCGGCTGAGCACAGCTATCCCCCGCTTTGCGATGCGCCGGGCACGTATATCCACCAGACCTGAGATATATATGCCCTAGATCAGTCTGACCTGCGTTCCCACGCGGGCCAGACCGTAAAGCTCTTCGATATGTTCGTTATACAGACCGATACACCCGTCCGAGGATGCCCGCCCGATCTTGCGCGTGTCATGGGTGCCGTGGATCAGGTAATAGGTCCAACTCAGATACAGGGCATGGGTGCCCAGCGGGTTTTCCGGCCCCGCCGCCACGGTGACGGGCAGGCTGGGATCACGTTCCCGCATGGACGGTGTGGGTGTCCATGTTGGCCCCACGCGCGTGCGCACAATCCGCGTATAGCCCAGTTTTGTCAGATCATCGCTGGCGGGCACCGAACTGGGATAAAGGCGATAGATGCTTTCATCCTCTGACCAGAAATGCACCGCCCGCGAGCGGGTATCGGCCAGGATGGCCCCGCCTTCAAGATTGTCGAAATGCTCTTGCCAGCGCACCATGCGGAACGATGACAGGTTGTTGCGCACAGCCTCGCCCGACCGCTCCTGCGCGGCTTGGGGTTCCTGTGCGGCCCCTGCCCTGCCTGCCAGAAGCGTTGCCGCCCCGCCTGCCAGCATCACTGCCCGTCTGTTCCAAAACTCTGCCATCTTATCTCCTTCGGGCTTGGACGCCCTTGTCTTGCCTTTTGGCCTGCGCCTTGCACCGGCGCTGCTGTGCGCGATCAAACACATGCGGGGCTGTAGCCTCAAATCACGATGCCTTGTGGTGCGATGCGTGTTGCATCTGCGTGACGTCATCTGCGTGGCTGCACAGCCCGGATGCATGCCAGACCCTTACCCGGATCTGGCTGTGACTGTAAGGTTAACCGGATCAGGAGAGTTCACCATGTCGTTATATGCCACCCATCCAGACACCCGCATCGGGCATGTCCACCGCAGGGTTGCCGACCTTGGGCGCGCCGGGATATGGCGCACCACCCGGTGGTGAGGGTGCGGTATTCCAGCCTTTACCGCGTGATGCGTTCCGGTGCAGTCTGATCAGCGGACAGGCGATCAGACCACGCCAAGCAACAGGACATCACGCAGAACAGGGCCTGCCATGCATCTCAAAAGCAAAAGCGCCGTGATCGGCGATGCGCTGCAGAGCTGGCGCGACAGGGGGTTGCTGGACCCCGAGACCGTGCTGCGGCTACAGGCCGATCTGGACAAAGGCCGGCGCCGTTTCAGCTTTACCGCCTTTGTTATCACGGCAGGCGTTCTGTGCCTGTGTTTCGCAGCGATGACCTTTGTTGCCGCCAACTGGGATGATATGAGCCGCCTCGCGCGGCTGCTGCTGATCATGCTGGCGCTTTGGGCGGCGTGGGGTGCTGCTCTATGGGCAGGGTTGCGCGATCTGCACTGGTGGCACGAGGCGCTGATGGTCCTTGCCTGCGGGTTGTTCGGCGCGGGGATCATGCTGGTTAGCCAGATCTATCATATTCAGGGCAATGCCGCCGATGCGGTCTGGCTTTGGGCACTGGGCACATTGCTGGCAGCGGGGATCACCGGGGGCCGGATGGTCCTGATCTTTGCCATCGGGCTGTTTGGCCTGTGGCATGGCATGCAGTTCGATCTGACCGGCCGCAGCCCCGATATGAACCTGCCCTATCTGGGCTGGTGGCTGGCAGGCGCGCTGCTGACATGGTGGTATCAAAGCCGCAATGCCGCACATATCTGCGTGATCACCCTGTGCATGTGGATATTGACCGCGCTGGCCACATTGCCGGTGCCGCATCTGGCGGCCCTGTTGCTGGCGATGATCGCCGTGGCAACGATCTCGGCCTTGCTGGCGTCATTGTCAGCGGCACGCATGCTGCGCGGATTTGAAGGCGCAGCGCTCAGCTATGCGGCTGTGATGCTTGGTCTGGTCATCTATTATCTCACACTGGCGGATGCTGCGCCTTTCACCACGGATATAGCGGCGGATGACGCGGCCATGTCACTCAGGGCGTTGGCGTTCCTGCTGCTGCTGCTGGTCCCGCTGGCCCTTGCCGCGCTGGGGCATATGCGGGCTTGGTCGCTGTCCTATGATCTTTGGGCCAGTCTGGGCGCGGGTCTGGCGGTGCTTTTGGTGCATGGGCTGGCACCGCTGCCGCTGCTGCCTGAAATCCTGCTTCTGGCGCTGTTCATCTGGATCACCCGTATGGGCTGGCGGCTGGATCAGCGCAGCCTGCGCGCCATCGGCATGGGGGGATTCCTGCTGGCGCTGTTGCTGATCTATGGCGAAACGGTGGGCAGCCTGATCGGGACCAGCGGGTTCTATCTGGGCGCAGGTGTCACCCTGCTGGCAGGCGCATGGGTGGCCATAAGGCTGGACCCGAAGCCGGGGAAAGCGCCATGAAAGGCAAACCTTCCTCCCGCTGGCTGATCGCGGGGATCGCGGCGGTGGCCCTGCTGCAAACAGGGGGACTGGGCAAGATGGTCACCGACCGCGCAGCACTTTTGCGTGACGGGCGCGAAGTGGTGCTGGAAACCGGGGCTATCGATCCACGGGATCTGTTTCGCGGACATTATATTAGCCTGAACCTCGACATCACCCGAATCGCGCCCGACACCGTTACGCTGGACCCCGCGCTGGAACCGGGCATGCCGGTCTATGTAACGCTGTCTGAGCGGGATGACGGATACTGGCGGGCGGCTGCGCTATCGGCTGAGCCGCCCCGCAGTCAGGAACCGGTGATCCGGGGGATGCTCAACACTGTGCTGCCCGATCAGATCGCGATCGGGTTTCCCTTTGATCGCTACTTTGCCCCCGAAGCGCGCGCGCTGGAGCTTGAGGCGCTGGACCGCGCGAACCGGCTGGGCGTGATCCTTGCGCTGGATGCGGCGGGCCATGGGGCGATCAAGGGGCTGATGCTGGACGGTGCCCGCCTGTATGAAGAGCCGCTTTACTAAAGAGCGTATCACCTTTGATCAGAGTGACGCCTTCCCCCCGATCCGCGCTTTACCGCGCGTTGCCACCTGCTAAAGTCGCCCCATCACTGACAAGGGGCAGACCATGGCGACCGGTATCAATATCCGCACATATTTCAACGGCCAATGGCATGCAGGGGATGTGCCGATCATGCGGGCGGCGGATCATGGCAGCTGGCTGGGCAGCACGGTTTTTGACGGCGCACGCTATGTCAATGGCATGGCCCCGGACCTGCAGGCCCATTGCGCGCGGGTCAACCGCTCGGCCGAGGCGCTGATGATCACACCCACGGTGGCCACACAGGATATGGTGGGCATCATCCGCGAGGGGCTGGCCGCCTATCCGCGCGACAGTGCCATCTATATCCGGCCCATGTATTGGGGGCTGGACGGTGACCCGACCGCGATCATCCCCTCGCCCGACAGCACCGGCTTTGCGATCTGCCTCGAAGAGATCCCGATGCCGCCGGAGGGGGCATCAACCACCCTGACCCGCACGCAATTCCGCCGCCCCGTTCTGGAAAGCGCCGTGGTCAATGCCAAAGCCGGTTGCCTGTATCCCAACAATGCCCGCATGCTGGCCGAAGCGCGCGCCAAAGGGTTTGGCAACGCTCTGGTGGCCGATGTGATGGGCAATGTGGCCGAAACCGCCACCGCCAATGTGTTCATGGTCAAGGATGGCGTTGTGTTCACCCCGATCGCGAACGGGACATTCCTTGCCGGGATCACGCGGGCGCGCCACATGTCAAACCTGCGCGCCAACGGCTTTGACGTGCGCGAAGCCGTGCTGGGCTTTGATGATTTCCACGCCGCCGACGAGGTCTTCCTGACAGGCAATATGAGCAAGATCACCCCGGTCACAGCCTTTGACGAGACAACATATCCGGTCGGGCCAGTGACCGAAAGGGCGCGGGCGCTTTATTGGGATTGGGCCGCCACTGCGGGATAACAGATATGGCGGGATCTTTTCGCCGGTTGGCAGATGCGCTCCGCGCGGGGATATTTAAGGCAAGAAGAAGCAGGCGCCAGGGACGCTGTAACGACGCCGCAACACAGAGTTGCGTCGATACGGTCCTTGCGCCATGATCGCCACCGAGGGAGACACAAGATGCGCAAGTTTCTGGTTGTGCTGGATGACAGCCGCGAATGTCTGAACGCCATGCGCTTTGCGGCCATGCGGGCCGCGCGCACCGGCGGCGGGGTCGAGATTTTGTCAGTGATCCCGCCCGAAGAGTTCAACCACTGGATCGGCGTGGGCGATATCATGCGCGAAGAGGCGCGCGAACGTATCCATGCGCATTTCGAGGTTTTTGCAAAATGGATGCGCGACAAGCAAGGCGTTGATCCTGAACTGGTGATCCGCGAGGGTGAGCCGGTGACCGAGATTCTGGCGCAGATCACCGAGGATAACGATATCGGCGTGCTGGTGCTTGGCGCTGGCACGGATAAGAAAGGCCCCGGCCCTTTGGTGACACAACTGACCCGCAGCGCCGGCACCTTATCGGTGCCGATCACCATTGTGCCCGGTGATCTGTCCAAGGAACGGCTGGAAGCGATCACCTGACAACCGCAGCGCGGTTTTGGCACGATCCGCTGTCACGATATGCATGTCACAAGTTTTGCGCGCCGGGATATCCGCAGGTGGGGCCTTTGGCGGATAGCGGCGGCTTGTCACGACAACCAATGTTGCAGCCCCGGCTCACCTTGCACCAGCGCGCAGGGGCTAGCATATCGTTGATCGACCAAAGACGAAGGCTTTGATATGTTGGTCCGAACGACACCAGCAACCGCTGACGCGGAACAGGTGGCGGCTGTTGCCAAGGCGCTTGCCCATCCGGCGCGGGTGCCGCGACAGCGCATGCGGTCAAAGGGCCGATCCATGGAATGGTGCAAAGCCTGCGTAATTGCTGGTCTGTCCTTGATGACGCTTCCAGCTCGCCAGAAAGCCGATCAATGACCTCGGTGAGACGCGCGCTCTGCTCGACATAGATTGATCCCATATGGCGGACCGGCTCGGGCAGATCTGTGCTCTCTTCAGCAGGGGCGTTCGCAAGCAGCTTGAGGCTTGTGGGCCCTTTGGGTGCTACCAGCCCAAACTCAGCAAAATGGCCGCGCAGGGCATTGATAAGCTGCGTGCTTGAGCTGCCCCCAGGAATCCGGGCCATGCAAAAGGAGAGTTTGTTCTTGTTACGCTCGTCAGAACAAGGAGAACAAACGATGCGCAAATCACGTTTCACCGAGTGGTAAGGGACCGTGGCCCCGGTGGGGCCACGTAAGCCCCGGACACCAGATTGTCGGGATTTTGCAGGAGTATGCGGCCGGGGCGAAGGTCTCGGACCTGTGCCGCAAACACGGCATGTCGGATGCCACGCTGTCTAAGTAGAAGGCCAAGTATGGCGGGCTGCAAGTCTCAGAGTTGCGCCATCTGAAGGACCTTGAAGCCGAGAATACTGAGCTGAAGCG
>JBLRWJ010000006.1:0-54871 GCA_047921315.1 Rhodobacterales bacterium
GAAGCTTGAATCAGAAATCAGGCAGGTTGGGAATCCTGAATGTCCACGGACCCTATATGGTGCACGCGATTTTTATGTCAGTTAGCGGCTTTTTGGCCAAGCGGGTTTTTCATCTGCCCGAGGTTGAGTATCTGACGGGGCGCACGGGTATCCAGACGGAATATGCAACATTGATCAACCTTGGTATCCTGGGCATCGTCATCGGTGTATCTTGGCTGACATATCATATGATTGAAAAGCCCGGACAGACAGTGATGCAGCGCACACTCATCCGCGCTGGGGGCCCTTCACCGACGGAGTCTAGAAGACGCATAACCTAACTTCACGGCAGATAATGAGCGGCAATAGGCCAGAACAAATATCATCCAGTGGCCGGAATGAGGTTTGAAAAGGGAATCCTCCATCATCCCCAACATGGCAACAGCCAGCATCGCGCAGAACCAGATGATGGAATCCAGCGTGCGCGCCACAAGATAGGCGCGCAGCAACCGCCACAAGGTCAGCAGCACAATTCCCACGAACCATAGCCCGCCCAAAGCACCCAAGGCGACGAATGCCTCAACATAGGCGTTGTGGAATCCTGTCAGCCCTTCGGTGATGGCGGAAGATATCACATGCACCATCGACGCATAGGAAGGGCTGCTCCAGAAGGCGTTGAAACCGATCCCGACAAGCGGGCTATCGGACCAAACCTCATAGCCTATGGCCCAGATCAGGCCCCGCCCCGTCAGGGTACTGTCCTTGCCCAGAAAATCCAACAGGTCAGCCATGATCGCCCCACCGGTCATGACATGGATCACAGCATAGGACAGGACCAGCGCGACCAAGATGAAAGGCATGCCCAGACGCAGCCCCATTGGCAGCCGCCGCATCGCGATCATCAGCATCATCAGCCCCACGAACAGAAAGCCCAGTTTGCCTGTCACCGACAAGGCCCAGAACGGGATAGGCAAACAGATCAGGCTGGTGATCAATCCGACCAGCCTGATCCGGTAAAAAGCACACACCGCTACCACGGCGAAAGCTGTCCAGAAGGCGGCTTTGCCCAGTTGCGTTTTCTGCGAATAGATGCCCAGCAGCGCGCCGTTTTTCTCGTAGACCGGGGTGAAGAACGCGATCTGCATGTTGATCATCGATAAAACCACGCCGATGCCAACGCCGAACACCAGCGCGATCATCGTCTGGCGCGTGCTGAGCACCATGCTGATGCGTACAGTGATCAATGTTGTCATGAACAGATACATAGCGGCCACCGGGGTGCGCGGGGCATCCACGCTCCACACCGTGGAGAGCAGGGCAAAAGCAGGCAGGCACAGCACTGGCCAGATCTGCATGGACACCGCCATCACCTGACGCGGTGCGCGAATGGCCCAGAGGAACACCACGCAATAGGCCAGCAGCCATACCGGCGTGCCAAGCCCCAAAAAACGGTAAAACCCGCCATGCGCCGCGAAAAACACAAGGGCTGCAAAGGCCATATATCCGGTTGAAAGCGGCAGGCTCAGCGGCTGGGAGGCGCGGCTGAACGCCAAAGGCACCGGGCGGCGCGTAGGCATACGGTCGCCATGGTCATGATCCACAGCCGTCATCTATGCTCCCCCTTTGTCATCAGTTCCAGACCGCTGATCGCCGCGAAGCGTGCGCTATCATCCTGTAGCGCATCGCGGATCAATGCCTCGATCTGCGGGCCAAGCGGTGGCGCCTGGCGCGGCGTGCCGCGTGCCAGTCTGGATTTGAGTTGAGATTTCAGATCAGCCGGCAACACGCGCTTCAATGCTGCGGCAGCGGGTGTATTGCGGAACCTGAACAGCCATGGCGGTAAGCGCGACAGGCTTTCGGCGGTGTTGGAGGCGCCAGCAGCGGCGGTGGGCCAGACATCGTCGATGGCCAGAAAGCCGGCCAGCTTGGAGAGCGTTTTTGCGGGATCGTGGATCATCTCCTCGAACTGCAGGAACAGAAACCTGTCACGCGGGAAAATCTCCAACCATGGGGCAAGCTGTCGGGCATAGGCGCTGGCGTCAATCAGATGTTGCACGTGATGCGTGCCCGGCAGCGCCGCAGGCAAGGGCAGGTCTACCCCGCTCAGGATGGCGTGCCGGTATTGCGATACAGCCCGCGCCACCGGATCGCGGGCCAGAAAGATGAATTTGGCATCCGGCAGGGTTTGCGCCACGCGCTCGGGCACGCCGGGAAACGCCTCGCGCTTGGTATAGTTGGGCGAAGCCTCGCCATAGCGCAGGCGGCCGGGGCGGAACTGCGCCTGATACCACTCCATCCCGCGATGCCAGTTTTTCTGTTCGATGAAGAAATCGGTTTCTTTCTCGCGCGACATGCCAACTTGCGGATGGTGCAGCAACCTGTCGTACAGCGTTGTGGTGCCTGCTTTCATCGCGCCGATGATCAGGAAATCCGGTTTGATGCCGTTGACCGTCATGATTGGGCCTTTTGCGCGGGAGGTGGGGTTTGGGCAGGTGACAGCGCATGTGCGACGATTGCGTGCACATCATCGTCGGACAGGCAAAAGCAGCTATCAGGCTGGCTCAGGATAGCCTGTTGGCGTGCGGTGATCTGGTCCGGCGTCAAGCCGGTGAGCAGCGTTGCCAGCGCGTCAACCGTGGGGTGATCGATCACATAGCCAAGGCCGCCTGACCTGATGCGCGCCGCCGTCTGGGTGCCTGCCACGGCAATGCTGGGGCAGCCGAACCAACCCGCCTCATAGAGGCGGTTGGGCAGCAGCCAATCCGAATTGGCACCCGCCTGCCACATGTCCTGCGCCCAGACCAGATCGCAGCCGGAATAAACATCGGCCAGCCCGTCCGGGTAGGTATACGGCCCCTCATACCGGATATTGTCCATGGCTGCGATCCGCGCATGGAAATCGGGCAGGGCATGATCATGGATGATACCCCGGATCAGGATGGTGATCTGGCCCTCGCAGGCCCGCGCCGTGGCGCAGAGCAGATCAAGGCTGGGGGCGCATCGGATGGCACCGACCCAGCCCAGAACCAGCGGCGCGTTCACAGGACGCGGGCGGGCGGGGCGGCGCAAGGGGGCGCCTGCAAACCACAACTTGTTCTCGATCAGCAGCCATGGCCCGCGCCATGATTGGGTGGGGTGGAAATACTGCTCCATAAAACCCGGCGATGAGACCAGCAGCAGCGCCGTGCGCCGCAACATGACCCGCTCAACCAGCCGCGCAACCCGCCCGACCAGACCGCTGCGGGTGAATATCCCGTGAATATCAAGGCATTCATACACCAGCGGCTGCTTGCCGCCGCTCAGCATCCGGGCCAGCCATGCAAGGATCAGCATGTCGATATTGCGGGCGATCAGCAGATCAGCGTCCTTGAGAACCGCGCGGTTCGCCACGATGGGGCGCAACGCTGCCAGTATCCGCAGCAGGCGGCGGCCCAGACGTTCGTTATCGATCTGGCCAAGCGCGATATGCGGCCACGGATGCGCGGCCTGCTGTGATGCTTTGCGCATCCCGAAAGAGGCCACGCGATATCCTGCGCGCCGAAAACTGTTGATCCGCCTGATCTGGGCAGTTTCGGACATGTCAGAGGCGAAAAAGACAACCTTGGTCATGTCACCCGCCATAGGCTCGGGGCTGCGGCAAGGACAGCACGCCCGCGATAACGCCAAGATGCAGCGTGCCGCGCAGCAGCCAGAAATTGCGGCTCTCGGCTGACAGGATGTGCAGCATGGCCATCGCGGTGCAGGCCAGCACCTTGCCCAAAGCGGCCAGCGCAAGCTTGGCGCGGCCTGTGCGCGTCACCCCGGCAACCGCATAGCTTTGCCCCATCCGCAATTTGCGCCGGAAGAGCCAGCCAAAGGTCAGGCGTGCGGGGGCGACATGTTCATGGACAGGGGCGGTATCTGACGCCTCGAAACGCGCGCCTTGTCTGGCGATTGCGAAGAAAAAGGCGGTGTCCTCCCCCCCTGATTGACCACGCGCCAGATCAAACCGCGTGCTTTCCCATGCGGTACCTGCCCAGCGCAGCAAGGCGTTGCAGGTATGCCCTGTCTGCACCTGCCCGCCACGGCGCACCGGAATGTTGGAATGATAATCGCGTGCCGTAATCCAGCCGGGCGCGTTTTGGGGATAAAGCGCGATAGCCGGCGCAAAGATTGCATCGGTTTGCGATTCCTGTGCCGCCGCCAGCAACGCCGCGATCCAACCGGGGGGCGCGGTTTCATCATCATCGATAAAAGCCACCCAATCGGCTGTTGCGTGATCCAGACAGGCATTGCGCGCAATCGAGATATTCCGTGCCGGAGCGTGCAGATAATGCAAGGGATGCGGGAACCCGCCCGCCATGTCCGCAATCAGGCTTTGGGCCGAGGGGGTGTCATCATTATCGGCCACCACCACCCGCAAGCGGATATGGCCGGGCACATCCTGCAGCGCGATGCTTTGCAGCGTGTCGCGGATCGACGCACGGCGAAAGGTGCAGATCAGCACGTCGATTGATACCGTGCCGCTCATAACCGGTATCCGATCTGGCGCAGAAAACCCGCCGCCCATGCGTTATGCATGATCAGCAACGCAACCCCGGCCCACAGGCCTGACACACCGCCCAGCGCCCTGATCCCCAAAAGCGCGATCCCGGTAATTGCGCATAGATAGGCCGCAGGCCATAGCAGCGTCCATGACCAGACCGGTGCCAAGATCAGGCTTAGCCCGATCCCCAGCAGGTTTGCCACAGGCACCAGTTGCCGCAGGCGTGGCCGCATCGCGTGTTTGCGGATCGTTCGGGCGCGCCCGCGACCATAGAACCAGTATTGCCGCGCCAAGGCCCGTAGCGTTGGGCGCATGACATAGGCCAGCCTGATCCCCGCCTCCAGCCAGATCATCCCGCCAGCCTGCCGGAGCCGGTAATCATACTCGGCATCCTCGTTATGGCTGAAGGCCGGATCATAGCCCCCGATCTGCGTGAACCATTGCAGGTCCATCCCGGCATGGTGCCCATGATCCACCAGACCGGAGCGTTTGCCGCCGCGATGGGCAGACCCGCCAGACCCGAAGGGCGTATCAACAACCCAGGCTGCCGCACGCTGAAAGGGATTGGCTTGCTGCGGGTCTGCAATCGCATCCATTGGCACCACCAGCGCTGCGGCCTTGGTGGCCCGCAGCGCCTTTGCCACATCCGCCACATATCCCGGCGGATAGACCGCATGCGCATCGCAGCGCACAAGGATATCATAGCCCTGCCCGAAACGTGCCACTGCATGGTTGATCCCTGCCGATTGCAACCTGTCGGGGTTATCCAGCAGGTGCAGCCTGTGATCATCGGCTTGCAGCGCCTGCACGATACTGCGGGTTTCATCGGTGCTGCCACCATCGACCACGACAATGCGCAACGCGTCTTGCTGTGGTAAGTGCGCGTGATCCGAGGGCGCATGATCCACAGGCAGGTTGCACGGCGCCACAAGCGCCCTTAACGTGGCCGCGATATGGGCGGCCTCGTTCAAAGTAGGGATAACGACCAGAACACGGTCAGCCCTTGCCGCCATGTCCTGGCGCGCGCCTGCAATATCAGGCATATCGGCAGAATATGCCGTTTTCATCACTCACCAACTCAACTCTTTAACCGATAGGCAAGCATTAGCAGGCAAAAATCAGCGATGCGAGTGAATGTTCTGTTTCATTCAACACAACATGATTGTTTTTTCAGGCCAACGCCAATCCGGTTACTTTTTATCCTTTCGCGGGGGAGGCATTCATTTTATCAAGTCTCGATTGACGGATAAGTGACGGCGCGGTGCCGCGTGATCTTGCCCGACGCTGGATTAGGTGCTGCTGCGCCGCGTTTTAATTGGTAAAGGAGGCACCCCCGCCTGGCGGTGCCATGTGTGTAATGACGTCAGCCCCCTCTGCCCCCCCTCTTGTTGTGAATGACACCTCCACGCCAGAGATTCTGGATATCGGCGCGCTTCTGGCGCAGCTTTGGCGTGGCAAATGGATCATCGCAGCGGTGGTCACCATCTTCATGACAGGCGCGGCCTATTACGCTTTTGTCGCCGCCACGCCAACCTTCAGGGCCACGGCAACACTGGTTCTGGATACCCGCAAAGAAGAGGTGGTCAACCTGCCCAGCATCATCGGCGGTCTGGCCCGCGATGACACCGCCGTCAATACCGAGGTGCAGATCCTGCGCAGCAGGCGCCTGATCGGGCAGGTTGTGGACGGGCTGAACCTGTTGGACGATCCCGAATTCAACGCCACCCTGAACGAACCCACCATGCTGGCAAGCTTGCGCAAACAGGCCGTTGAGCGTATCAAGACCCTGCTTGGCCAGCCGCCTGAACCAGAGACAGACCCCTCGCCAGAGGCGTTGCGCGACCGTGCCATTACGACCCTGCTGGAGAAAACCAGAATAGAGAATGTTCCGCTAAGCTTGGTTTTCGCCATCACGGTAGAGACCGAATCAGCGGTCAAATCGACATTTTTGGCCGATACAATCGCGCGCCTTTACATCGCCGACCAGATCGCGCTGAAGAACGAGGCGATGGAGCAGGCAACAACATGGCTGGCGGACCGTGTCGTAGCCCTGCAGGCCGAACTGCAAGAGAAAGAGACCCGCGTCAAGGAATTCAGGGCGGCCACAAGCCTGACAGATGCCGCAGGGCTGGCCGCGTTGGACCGCCAGCTTGCCGCCCTGCGCGACCGCTTGGCCGAGCAGACAGCCTTGCAAGCGACAGCGCAATCTAGGCTGGCAGCGCTGAGCGCCACCGCGGACGAGGCGGAGCGCGCCCGCCTGCAGCGTGAACTGGAGCGCGCGACACAGCAGCGCCTGTCGCTCCAGCAGGCACAGGCGGAGCTGGAAGACCGGTTGCGCCGCCAGACCGCCGAATTGCAAACCTTTGGCGATCTGAGCCGGGATGCGGAATCTACCGGCTTGCTTTACGAGTATTTCCTGAACAGGCTCAAGGAAACGTCAGTGCAGCAGGGCTTGCAACGCGCCGATGCGCGCCTCCTCTCGCCTGCTGTTGTGCCGGAACGGGCGGCATCACCACAGAAAACCCGCTTGGTCGCCATCGCGATGGTCCTGGGCGTCATTGCCGGAATCGTGCTGGTCATCCTGCGCGATCTGCGCGCCGCAGGCTTTTTATCTGCAACCAGCCTTGAGGCGCGGTCCGGCTTGACCGTCATGGGCCAGTTACCCCGTTTCGGGCGGCGCGACCGCGCAGCACAGTTACGGTATCTGCGCGATAAGCCAACATCGGCCCCGGCCGAAGCGGTGCGCAACCTGCGCACCTCGCTATTGCTGGCCGATATCGACAATCCCCCCAAGGTAATCATGACCACATCGGCCTTGCCCGCTGAGGGTAAAACCGTCCTGTCGATGGCGCTGGCGCAAAATCTGGTCGGCCTGAACAAACGTGTCCTGCTGATCGAGGGCGATACACGTCGCCGCATCTTTGACAGTGTCGTCACGAAAAAACCGACAGCAGGCCTGATCTCTGTTCTGAGCGGGGAAAGCACGCTGGACGCCGCAGTGATCCATAACTCACAGCTTGGCGCGGATATCCTGATGGCAGGGCCGTCACGCAGCAATGCTGCTGATATTTTTTCGTCTGACCGCTTTGCCGATTTTATCGCAAAGGTCCGCGATGCATATGACTATGTGCTGATCGACACCCCTCCGGTGCTGATGGTCCCCGATGCGCGCATCATCGCGCAACATGCGGATGCGGTCTTGTTTGTGGTGAAATGGAACAGCACCACCTCTGATCAGCTCCGCGATGGGCTGCGCATGTTTGATGGGATCACAGGGCAGGTGCAGGGCCTTGTCCTGACCCAGATCGCACCGGGATCACAGGGACGATACGGCTATGCCGCCAGCTATGGCGGCGGGTATTACCAGAATTGACTGGCATATTCCGTCAGCACCGCATGCGGGGCGCTGACAGGCATCTATCCGCGCAGAGCGCGTAATTTTTGAAACAGAAAGATTTGCAATATGCAGCACAGACAGGAAATAGACGGCCTCAGATCAGTTGCGGTAATTCCCGTCGTTCTGTTCCATGCCGGCTTTTCTGTCATGGATGGTGGATATGTCGGCGTTGATATCTTCTTTGTGATTTCGGGCTACCTGATCACGTGTCTGCTGATTGCTGATCTGGAGGGCGAACGCTTCTCGCTGCTACGTTTCTATGAAAAGCGGATACGGCGCATCTTACCAGCGCTGTTTCTAATCATGGGGCTATCAATAGGGTTCGCGTGGCACTGGATGCTACCAGAACAACTATCCGAGTTCGGGATGAGCCTGATTGCAGTGCCTCTTTTCGTGTCAAACATACTGTTCTGGCGAGAAAGCGGATATTTCGCACCTGCGGCAGAAGAAAAGCCGCTTTTGCATACATGGAGCCTTGCCGTTGAGGAGCAGTATTATCTGCTATTTCCGATCGCATTGTTGCTGGTTTGGCGTTTTGGTCGACGGCCCGTATCGGCAATGATCCTTGTTGTCGTTGTGGCAAGCCTGCTGGTCAGTGAATGGGGCTGGAGAAACAGCCCTTCTGCCAATTTCTTCCTTGCACCCTCAAGGGTATGGGAATTGCTTGCCGGCTCTCTTTGCGCATTGTTCCTGACGAGACCGGATCGGCCAACCTTTTCCTCCATGACGCGGTCCAGCCTCTCTGCGCTTGGGCTTTTCATGATCGCTTCTGCAGTGTTTCTTTTTGACGAGACGACACCCTTTCCATCTTTCTATGCGATCGTACCCGTAGCAGGAACCGC
Organism: Rhodobacterales bacterium; assembly: GCA_047921315.1. Taxonomy (GTDB): domain Bacteria; phylum Pseudomonadota; class Alphaproteobacteria; order Rhodobacterales; family Rhodobacteraceae; genus Seohaeicola. The sequence continues at coordinate 8,744 of JBLRWJ010000006.1, forward strand.
GCTTATCATCCTTTTCGCGACTGGTGACACGTTTGTAGGCAAATTATTGTCCCTTCCAGGCATGGTTGGAATAGGCCTGATCAGCTACAGCGCTTACCTTTGGCACCAACCATTGATGGCTTTTGCGAGAATCGAATTTGACGTAGGTCCCGGTTCCCTACCGATGGCGGGGCTTTGTGTTCTGTCATTCGCCTTGGCCTATCTGACTTGGCGGTTTGTGGAACAACCCTTCCGGGTCAAAGAGAACCAACCACATCACATCAGTGCGCGTATTGTCTTTGGAACCAGTGCGGCTGTAGCGACGGTTCTTGTGGGCACAGGTACAATTCTGGTTACCAATAGTGGTTTCCCATCAAGGATGCCACCATCCTTTTTCGACAACCAGATCGCCCTGACGGATTTGCAAGACAAACGCCTGGAGTTGATCAGGGCAGGAACGTGTCAGTTCAACAGGATGGGGCAGTACAGCACCATCGGTTCTTTCATTGAAAATTGGGACTGTGCGCCTGCAACGGAGCCACCAAGGATAGTGGCTGTTTTTGGTGACAGTCACGCGGCTGACAAGGCCGCAGCCCTGCGGCTTGCAGGGATAGACCCAATGCAGGTCACTGGCGCGGGATGTTCATTGCTGCTGGAAACTGGCCATTGTGGGCGTTTGCTGGACCTGTTTCACCAAGAGGCTGCAGAGCGCAACATCACGACAGTGATGATTGCCAATCAATACGAACGGCATGAGTTGGACCCAAGCTATCTGCAGCAGGTGATTGACTATTGGACAGCGCGTTACGATCACGTGATCCTTTTTGCTCCGACCCCTCGCTGGCACAAGTTCGAGCGAACATTTCTCAAGGATGGGCTGCAAGGCGTCTCGGCGCTTGTGGCGGATCGGCGCGACGCAGAGGTCTTTGTTCGTATTATTGATGACCTACAGTTGCCTGATTCGATGCGTGTCGTTGATACTGGCCACCTGCTATGTCGCGGCCAGGTGCCGTGTAGATCTACAACCGAGATGCTATTTGTTGTGGATGACGCGCATTTATCCGAGCAGGGCGCGCGCATCATGGGAACGGGGTTGCGGGACATGTTCCCCCTGTTGGTACAACAATAGCCGTTGGCTGGCAGGCTGGAGTGTCAAGCTGGGTCAGGCGCTGCTTTTGGCCGTGATAAAGCGCACCGCTCCTTCCGCCAGATAGGCCGCGCTGAGCCTTTGTGTGGCATAGGCCCCTGTATCAACGGCGATGCGCCCCTGCGCGACATGCGCGGATGGCACGATGGTATGGCCATGCACAATCCAGATCCCGTCCGCGCGCGGTGTGCGTGCGAAATCCGGGTGCCCCCACAGCAGAACATCGGGGGATTGCGCCCCTATCGGGCGGGCGGGATCGGCCCCCGCATGCACCGCGCAGATATTGCCGCTGCGCCAGACCAAGGGCAGCGTCCGCAGCCACTGCTCCTGATCCGGGCCAAGCGCTTTTTGCAGGGCGGTCATCGCCTGTATCAGGGTGTCACCGCGTGCCGTTTCGCTCAACCCCGCCACACCGAAACTGGCAAGGGTCTGCAACCCGCCATTGCGCAGCCAGTTCGGGCCACAGACTAACGGATTGTCGATTGCATCCAGCATCATCTGTTCATGGTTGCCCCGCAGGCAGACAAAGCGCCCCCCCTTGGCGTGGACCTGCGCATAAAGCAAGGCCAGCACCCCGGCGCTTTGCTCGCCTCTGTCCACCATATCGCCCAGACAGATCACATGCGCCATTGAATCCTGCTCTGCGATACGATCCAGCAGATCGCGCAGAAGATCCAGACAGCCATGCACATCACCGATAGCAAAAAAGCTGTCATCCGGCGCAGGCACAGGACCGCGCGATTGCATGTGTTGCGGGGTTGACGCGAGGCGCGCCTTTCTACCCCCGCGCAAAGCCTGTGTTAGTCGCCGCCACATACGCACCCCATTTTCACCACATCCACAGCATTTGTTAACCCTGTCGGCACCGCGGGATGCCCGATTTATCACATTATCCTAAAAAAGCAGACTTTTGGTTGAGTTTCATTGCCGAAATCAGCTTGACGTTTTAGGCAAAGACATCGCTATGCCACAATTGGTATTTCGGTGCAGTAGTTATGAGTGAATTTTTGACAAAGCGACACCTGCATTCTGTATCCGCTATTGGGCTGCTTATGGCTGCGGGCGTGGCTATCGCCCCGGCAAAAGCTGGTGCGCAGGACCTGCCCTATCTATCCTATTACGGCACCCCCGGTCTTGTGGATATGCCCTCGGCCACGCCTTTGGCGGATGGCACGCTGGCATTTGCGGTTGCGCAGTCGGGGCCAACCCTGCTGAACACCCTGACGTTCCAGATCACACCGCGCCTGAGCGGCAGCTTCCGCTATGCCGTGATCGACAAGTTCGACGCCCCCGATAACCGCTATGACCGCAGCTTTGACATCAGCTATCTGCTGATGCACGAAACGGATTGGCGGCCTGCTGTCACTTTCGGGATGCGGGATTTTGGCGGAACCGGGCTTTACGGGTCCGAATATATCGTGGCGACCAAATCATTCGGCCCACAGATCAAGGCAACGGCGGGTTTGGGGTGGGGTCGGCTATCCGGCAGAGGCGGGTTTGACAATCCGCTTGGCAAGATTGACAGCTATTTCAAAACGCGCCCCCCCGCGGCGGCGGGCGGGATTGCCACGACAGGGCAGCTGGATACCGACAACTGGCTGCGCGGCGACATCGCGCCCTTTGGCGGGATTGAATGGATGCCGACACCGCGCAGCCGGTTTGTTCTGGAATATTCCAGCGATACCGCACCGGCCGAAAGCCGCAGGGGTCTTGTTGATCAAAAATCGCCCTGGAATGTCGGGATGACCTATCGCGTCAGACCGGGCTTTGATCTGGGGTTATCCTATCGTTATGGCAGCGATCTGGGTGTGTTTGCTTCGTATCAGATGCTGCCGATGCAACCCGCCTTTTCCAGCGGGCTGGAAAAAGCCCCGCCCAACATCCTCCCACGGGAGACGGTTGCAGCACGCAGCTGGAACCGGAACAACAACAGCCAAGCCCAGAACCGGAGCATCGCAAATACCGCGCCGGATGGGACTGATGCGGATCAGGCCCTATCCCTTGAACAGGCCGTCACCCAAGCATTGGCAGCCGTTGATCTGGACCTGATCGATATGCAGGTAACGGGCGGCACGCTGCGCCTGTGGCTGGTGAACGAAACCTATCGCAGCGAGGCGCAGGCCGTGGGCCGCGCCGCGCGCGTTCTGGCCAATACGGCCCCGCCGCATATCGAGGTGTTCGAGATCACGCCAACCCGCCGAGGTATGGATCTGTCGGTCATCCGCCTCAACCGCCGCGACCTTGAAGATCTTGAACAAAGCCTTGAAGCCAACTGGCAGATCCAGGCGCGCAGCCAGATCATGGAAAGCCCGCTGACCCCGCGCCCCGAAGCGACACGCCCTGAATTCACCTATCGGCTTGGTCCTTATTTCAGCCCTGCGCTGTTTGATCCGGATAACCCCGTGCGCGCAGATTTTGGCGTGCAACTCGGGGCAAGCTACGCAGTGACGCCCGGCCTGATCCTGTCCGGACTGATCCGGCAGCCCCTGCTGGGCAACCGTGATAGCGCAACACGGCCTTCCAATTCTGTTCTGCCGCGTGTGCGCTCTGACGCTGCACGCTATGATGTGGAATCGACGGTCGAGATGTCTTACCTGACGGCGGAATACTTTTATCGCCCGGCCCCGCAAATCTATGGGCGGTTCAGCGCAGGCTATCTGGAACCGATGTTCGCAGGCCTGTCGTCAGAACTGTTGTGGAAACCTGTAAACCGCAACTTTGCGCTGGGCATCGAGGCCAACTATGCCGTGCAACGCGATTTTGACCAGCGCTTCGGGTTGCAGGATTATGATGTCTGGACCGGCCACGCATCCGCCTATCTGGACCTTGGCGGTGGCTACCGGGGGCAGATTGATGCGGGCCGCTATCTGGCCGGGGATTGGGGCGCGACCTTCAGCCTTGACCGGACATTTGCAAACGGGGTGTCAATCGGTGGGTTCTTTACCCTGACAGATGTGTCTTTTGACGACTTTGGCGAAGGCTCTTTTGACAAGGGCATTCGTATCCATATCCCGCTGTCCTGGGTCTCGGGCCAGGCTACGCAGACGGGTTTTGGCACCTTGATCCGTCCGGTCAACCGCGATGGCGGCGCGCGTCTGAATGTTCGCAACCGGCTGCATCCGCTGGTTGAGGCGGGGCATGCGCAGTCCTTGCGCCAAAGCTGGGGGAGGTTTTGGCGATGAGGGCAAGGCTATTGGCCCGCGGTGCCGCCTTTATCCTGTGTCTGGCGTTGATCGGCTGCGGCACCACTGCGGGCGAGCGGGCGATCTATGACCAGGTGTTGCGCCGCAATGCAACGCCCCAGCCAGCCGCGCAATTCACAGCCCTGAACCAGCGCGGCGCAGAGGCGATTGTCATATCGGTCGAGGCGCGCGACATGGCCACGCTTTTTGTGCGGCAATCCGCGCGCGACAGCGCCGTGCATTGGATCAGCCCGGACCTGATCGGCGTGACCACGCAACAGGGGTTTGTGACATCCACACGCGGGCTGGGCGCAGACCTGATGAGCGCAGAGACCACGCCCTCAGCAAAGCTGGTGCTGGCGCGGCGTGCAGGGCGCGCCGAGCGGCATCACGGATATCTGGACGGAAACGAACAGATCGAAATCCGCAGTTTCATCTGCGACATCAGCCGCCGTGGCCCACGTCAGGTGGATCTGGGCGCGCGCAATGTTGCGACCGAACTGATGCAGGAAAGCTGCATCAACCCGTCCTTTCAATTTGAGAACCTGTATTGGGTGGCAACCGAAACAGGCGAAATCATCCAGTCCCGTCAGTGGATCAGCGAAGCGCTTGGCCCGTTAGCCTTGAGAAAGATCATCAGATGAATTTGAGCAACCCCCGCCATTTCCATGCTTTCACGTTCCGTCCGAAGGCCATTGCCATGCGTTTTTTGCCGCTGTTCGCAATCTGTCTGATCTTGGCCGGTTGCGGTGCGGTCTATCAAAGCCCCTCGGTCCAGCAGATGGCGGGCGATGAGACAAATATCAGGGTCTTGCCGATGTCGGCCGAGAATATCCTTTTTGCCAATAGCCGCCCCTATACGCCGCGTGACTTGCCCGCGATCTTTTCCCAAACAGCCGGAACAGGTGGCGGGCCGCGCGGTGCAGGCACCCTGCCCGCGCCGGTTTTCGATGAGACCAGCCGCCCTGCATCCGTTGAAATGCGGCTGCCCCCACCGCTTGAGCAAGAACCGTATCGCATCGGGATCAGTGATGTGATCGTGCTGGCAACGCCGCAAACGGGAACCACTGTGGGCGAATTGACCGGGCTTTTGGCGGCACAGGCCCGCCGTCAGGGCTATACGGTGCAGGATGATGGCACGATCGCCATACCGGGGGTCGGGCGTGTGCCGCTTGCCGGCCTGAGCCTTGAACAGGCCGAATCCGAACTGTTCCAGCGTCTGGTCGAAAACCAGATTGATCCGACCTTCAGCCTCGAGATTTCCGAGTTCAATTCGCGCCGCGTCTCCATCGGGGGGGCGGTGGCGCGGCCATCGGTTCTGACAATCGGGCTGACGCCACTGACACTGGATGAGGCATTGGTAAGTGTTGGCGGCGTGACGGGCCGCGATGATCCCTATGCAACCATTCGCCTGTATCGTGACGGAACGCTGTATCAGATACCACTGGACAGGGTTGTCGCAGGCGGTACCGCCGCGCGCCTGCCGCTGCGTGCCGGGGACAGCCTGTTTGTGGACAGCGAGTTCGGGCTGGACGCCGCGCAATCCTATTTCGAAGAGCAGATCAAACTGATCGAGCTGCGCCAAAGTGCGCGATTGGCGGCGCTGCAAGAACTGAACATCGAGATCGGCCTGCGCCGTGCCGCGCTGGCCGAGGCGCGGACAAATTTCCAAACCCGGTTGGAGGCCGGGGCCGAAGCGCGCGATCACGTCTACCTGACCGGAGAGGTGTTGCGTCAGGGGCGGTTCACACTGCCGTTCGGGCAAAAGGCCACGCTGGCCGATGCGCTTTATACCCAAGCGGGCGGTGTGCCCACCGAAACAGGCAATATCAGCCAGATCTATGTGCTGCGCGGCTCGGACGATCCGCGCGAGTTTGGCGCGGTGACCGCATGGCGGCTGGATGCGCGCAACGCGGCAAATTTCGTGCTGGCCACGCGGTTCGAACTGCGCCCGAACGACGTGATTTTTGTGGCAGAACAGCCCGTGACCCGTTGGGGCCGTGTGATCCGGCAGATCACACCGTCATTGCTGACCACAAGCCTGAATTCCACCATCAGGTAGCGGCCCCGGCAGGCTGCAAGCAGGCCCGGTTCAGGACTGTGGCCTGCCTTGATCCGATCCGGCTTGCTGGCACTGGCGCAGCCCCAAACGGATCAGCTCCGCGCCTGAAATCCGGTAATAGGTGGATTGGGTGTTGCGCCCCTGTTCCATATACCACCCTTGCAGCGATGCAGGGTAATGCGATGCGATGATCCTTGACCAATAGTCAAAATCCCGCGTGCTGAGTTGCTGGCCAAAATGCGTGGGGCCATGAAAACCAAAGCTGGTATCCGGCTCGACGCAGGTATTCGGCAGGCCCAGATACATCGTGCAACTGGAATAGCAAATCCGGCCACGGATCTCTACGCTTTGGCCCTGCGCCCTGATCTGCGCAATTTCGGCGACACGCCGGCTGACAATACCACCCCGGTCATTCCTGATCACGACTCTGGCAGGCTGACTGACGCGCAGCACCTCTTGCGCCTGCACCGTCCCGGCACCGGGCTGCATCACCGGCACCACGGCCATGACAGTTCCAATTCCAAACGCAAGCGCCAGAGGGCGCAAGCCCTTTACGACAGTTCCCACATCCCACATGTTCGTCACCCCAGATAGCGGATCAGTGACGCAAACCCCTTTGCGACACCAAATCTGAAACCCCGCACCCATGTTCAATGGAACACGAGAATCTTAACACGAGGCTTCCCTGCTTTGGAAACTATCTTACGATTTTTCTCAAATTAGGCGCGTCTGGACTGATTCAATCAACCATAACCTGCAAGATATCACCCATCGCGGGCATGGAGCGCAGGGCAAGACCCCGCGCCGCCGCGCTGTGGCAGAATGGTTTTGGATCACCCCTGTTGCTAGAGATCCACCACAACAATACCGTCCTTGGCCGCAGCGCGGCTTTGGCACAGGATCATGGAATGCGCACGCTGGGCGCGGGACAGCACGAAATCACGATGCTCCACCTCTCCCGCGATCAGGGTGCATTTGCACACGCCGCAGATCCCGTCCGCACATTTGACATCGACGGGAATGCCCGCGTCAGCCAGCACATCCGTGGCGCTGCGATCCGCAGGCACCTGCACATCGCGCCCCGATTTTGCCAGACGCAGGGTAAAGGGATGGTTCACATATTCGGGCACCTCCGGCACCGCGAAATATTCAAGATGCCGCGCCTCTTCGGGATAGCCTTGCCGTGTGGCCGCCGCGATCACGCCTTCCATATAGCGAACCGGCCCGCAGGTATAGACATGCCAGCCGTGGCGATAGCCTGCCAGCACCTTGTCCAGATCGGCGCGCCCGCCCTCATCCGAGATATGCAGATGCACGCGCCCTGCCCACGGCATGCTGGCCAGATCATCAAGATAGGCCGCATTGGCGCGGGTAGCGCATGAATAATGCAGGTCAAAGTCACGCCCCAGCGCATGCAGGCGATGCGCAAAGGCAATCATCGGAGTGATCCCGATACCACCGCCCATCAACAGGGATTTATCCGCCTGTTCGACCAGTTCGAAATGGTTAATCGGCTTCGAGATAAAGACGCGCCGCCCCGGTGCGAAAATCCTGTGCATCAACTTTGATCCGCCGCGCCCGCCATCTTCGCGCAGCACCCCGATCTGATAGCGGGACCGATCAGCGGGGTTGCCCGACATCGAATATTGCCGCAGATATTCCGGCGCCACGACGATATCGAGATGCGCACCAGCGGTCCATTCCGGCAGATCGCCGCCATCCGGGCGCATGAATTCAAACTTGGTCACATCGGGCGTCATATGGTCCATCTTGGACACCTGCACCTCAATCACCGGGGGATCATCGGGCAGGCTGTAGCGGTGAACATGGCTGTCATCCCCCTGCGCCAGCCTCTCGCGGTAGACCGCTGCCGTGACCATGTTCTGGTAGGCCGCGATACCTGCTTCGCGGTCCATAGGGGCGGGATAGGGCCACGGATGCGGCGCAAGCGGCGCAGGATAGACCGCCAGGGTCTGATCGGCATAGCGCAGCACCAGATCGGTTTGCAGGCCACGCCTGTTCACCGGATGCCGCGTCGGGCGATAACCGCCATCCTCTTCGATCTCCAGATCCCACCACCAAGTCTTGACCGGGTTCAGCCCGCCTTTGCCCAGCCTGTCATCCAGCCGCGCCAGCGCAGGGGCAGCGGCGGGAATTTTCATCGCCGCCCACCGGAACGGGGCCTCGGCAAACAGGCCTTCAAGGTTCCATGGGCAGGTTTTCATGCAGCGCCCGCACATCGCGCCGCCCAGCGTGGTGATCCGGTAGGTCGCGCATTTCTGGCTGTCTGATTTCCATATCTCATACCCGTTGAACATCAGCTTTGGACCCGCTGTGATTGCGCCAGACGGGCATTCACGCGCACATTTGTTGCAGGATTCACAGAATCGCTGCAATCCAAAGTCAATCGGGCGGTCATGCGCCATCGGCAGATCAGTCGTGACCACACCGGATTTGAGGCGCGGGCCAAGAAAAGGGTTCAGGATCACCTCGCCGATGCGGCTGACCTCACCCAGCCCTGACAACAGCAGCAAGGGCGGTTGCAACACCTCGCCGTCCATCACGCTATGGGCTTTGGCCTTATAGCCCATGTTGCGGATCTGTTGCGCGATCACGCCGCCCAGCAGGGAAAAGCGCAAATAGGCGCGCATGGATTGCGCCACGCTGATCCAGTCATCGCCGCTGGCACCTTCCATTGTCTCATAGCCCTGATCGATGATCATGCTGATCGCCTGATCATGGGGCGGATCAATCGCGGTGCCGGTTGCATCATGGGAATACCATGTCCAATCCGGGCAACGCGACACGCCCACGGCATCAACACCAAGGAAATAGGCCGATGCCTTGACCAGATCGGCGGCCTCTTGCGGATCAAGCCGGGTCTGTTGCGGCGCGGATTCCCCATCCTGCAGCAGTACAAAGGCCCCCAAAACGCGGCGCTGCGCAGAACTGGGCGCGGATTTGCGCACATAATGCCCGCCTGTCGCGCCTTTTTGCACCGCTTTGCCCATATCGCCAAACTGGGCGCGGGCAAACAGGTCTGCGCGTTTGGGCACACGGGCCACGCGCCCCTCGTCAATATAGGTGGTGGGGGTATCGACACGGACAAGCCGCTCGAAGGGATGCGCGCCCATCGCATAATCACGCCTGCGGAATGGGTCGCGGTTCAGCGCGGATTTGGCAAAGCCCTTGCCCAGCCACCATGCCGGACCCTGCGTGCGAAAGCGGGGCTGCCGGTGCATCGGCATCAGGGGGCGGTCATGGGCCAAATCCATATCGGTGGTCACAGCCGCCAGACCAAAGCGCGCCCCCAGCCACGGCGCGACCAGCGCGCCATTTTCCTGTGTTGCAAGCCCCGCCGCCACGGCAAGGCGGTTCAGGTCCACATCCGATGTTGTGGCGCTATGCGCGCAGGCATCGTAACCCAGCAAGCGCAGGTAATTGGCGATAACCACAGCCGTTTCCGCCCCGCGCAGACAGGCGCGATGCGCCTGCGCACCGCTGATCCATGCGGCCCCCGGTTCATCATTCCGTGGGTCGCGGTGATATTCGTACAGAAAAACCAACGCGGTATGATGGCCACCGATACCGCGGGCGGGGGCCTCTATCGACTCTTTAAGATCAGCCATGATCATGTCGATGCCGGCGGCAAGGGTTTTGGTCTGTCTGGTTTTCAGATCATGCGCCAGCTTGTCGATATCGGGGTTGCGGCGGGGCTGATCCAGCAACGCGTCTTGCGGCACCGGACCGATCCCCACCATGGAGGCGTCCGAGAAATAGCCAAAGGCTTTCATATGATTGGCGCGCATGACCGGATCATCGGGGATGGTCGCACGGGCTTGGTTTACCAAGCCGTCACGGATCGCATCCAGCATGGCCTGATGCCCCGCCATCGCATTGATCAGGCTGTGCGGCGCATCAGGCCGACGAAAGCCAAGCGGTGCCATCATGGGCAGGCCGGTCAGATCAGGCATGCTGTCCTGACGCGCCAGACGTTCCAACGGATAGGGGCCAAGATGCACCGGGCGATTCTTATCCGAGAAAACCCGCACGCCCATTCTATCCCTCCCCCTCCGGTGTTCGATATTGCGCGCAGTCAATGGTATGCGGGCGCAGGTGTAAAGGCCGTGTTAAACGCGATTGTGTAGTACTGGATGTTGACGCGGACGCCGCTGGCGGTGTCTTTCAACACCAGTTAACTGCCATGGTCCCCGGACTTGATGAAAGAGAGACGCGATGCTGAACAGATTGACAATAACCGCCGCCCTGCTCGCCGGGTTTGCCTTGCCTGCTCTTGTGATGCCAGCCATGGCCGAGCCTGACCCGAAAGACTGGGACAGCGTGCTGCAAGAGGCGCGTGGCCAGACCGTTTTCTGGAACGCATGGGGCGGTGATCCGCGCACCAATGATTACATCGCATGGGCCGCACAACAGGTGCAGGACCAGTTTGGCGTGACGCTGGAGCATGTCAAACTGTCTGACACGGCCACCGCCGTCAGCACCGTGATCAGCGAAAAAGCGGCGGGCCAGACGGATGGCGGTTCGATTGATCTGATCTGGATCAACGGGGCGAATTTTGCGGCGATGAAGAAGAACGATCTGCTGTTCGGCCCGTGGTCCGAGGATCTGCCGAACTGGGCGCTGGTGGACCCAGAGGAAAACCCCGCTTTGACCGCGGATTTCACCGTTCCTGTGGATGGGCTGGAAGCCCCGTGGAGCATGGCGCGGGTGGTGTTTTATTACGATAGCGCCCGCGTCGATGCGCCGCCGCGCACGATGCTGGAGTTTTTGGACTGGACACAGGCCAATCCGGGGCGCTTCACCTATCCGCAGCCACCAGATTTCATGGGCACAACCTTTCTGAAACAGGCGTTGCTGGAACTGGTGACGCGCCGCGATGTGCTTTACGCCCCTGTTGAGGACGCCAATTATGAGGCCGTGACCGCGCCCTTGTGGGACTATATCGCGGCATTGACCCCCGATCTGTGGCGTCAGGGGCAGGCCTATCCGCAAAATGGCCCCGCCCAGCGCCAGATGATGGCCGATAGCGAGATCGACATCGCGATTTCCTTCAACCCCGGTGAGGCGTCAGCCGCGATTGCGAATTTCGAACTGCCAGACACCGTGCGCAGCATGGTTCTGGAGGGCGGCACGATCGGCAATGCCAGCTTTCTGGCGATCCCGTTCAACGCCAATGCAAAGGCAGGCGCGCTGGTGGTGGCCAATTACCTGATGTCGGTTGAGGCGCAGTTGCACAAGCAAAACCCCGATGTGATGGGCACACCCACCGTGCTGTCCATGGGCAAGCTGACACCAGAGGATGCCGCACGCTTTGCCGCGCTTGATCTGGGGATCGCCACATTGTCGCCCGCCGATCTGGGACCAGCCTTGCCAGAGCCGCACCCAAGCTGGATGGAGCGTATCGCGGCTGATTGGGAAACCCGGTTTGGCGTGGCCCAGTAAGGGCCTCAACGATCGCCGGACAGGCTCACCAAAGCGCGCGGGCGTGAAAGGGCTGACCTTGCTGCCACTGGCACCGCTGCTGACGGTTCTGTGTCTGTTGTTGCCGGTCGGGGCGGGACTGGCCGGGGTGATTGCCCCGGCCTTTGGCTGGTTTCCCGCCTTGGGGGGAACGGCGTTATCGCTTGATCCGTGGCGCGCACTGATGGCGTGGCCCGGGATATCCGGTGCCGTCTGGTTGAGCATCACAACAGGCCTTGGGGCCACGCTGATTTCGCTGATCATCACCATGATGATCTGCGCCGCATGGCAAGGCACGCGGGCCTTTGCGCTGATCGAGCGGGCCTTGTCGCCCCTGTTGTCGGTCCCCCATGCCGCTGCCGCCTTTGGGTTGGCGTTTCTGATCGCGCCCTCTGGCTGGATATCACGGGCGTTCTCCCCATGGCTGACAGGCTGGACACAGGCGCCCGATATCCTGATCACGCAAGACCCGAACGGGTTTGCGCTGATGGCAGGCCTGATCGTCAAGGAAGTGCCGTTTTTGCTGCTGATGACATTGGCGGCATTGGGGCAAGTGCCAGCGCGCCGGTCTGTGCTGATGGCGCAAACTATGGGCTACGGGCGCATGGCGGGCTGGATTCTGACGGTGTTCCCGCGCATTTACCCGCAAATCCGCCTGCCGGTCTATGCCGTGCTGGCCTATTCCTGCGCCGTCATTGATGTGGCGCTGATCCTTGGCCCCACGCGCCCCTCGACCCTTGCGGTGCAGGTGCTGCAATGGCTGTCTGATCCCAACCTGAGCCTGCGGTTTCAGGCGGCGGCGGGGGCTGTATTGCAGCTTGGGCTGGTGCTGGGCCTGCTGCTGGTCTGGCGCGGGGGGGAACATGTGGTGGCGCGGCTTGGCTGTGCCTGTGTCAGAATGGGGCAGCGCATGCCGCGTGATGGCATGATTCGTGCGCTGGCGATGGGCCTTGCCCTGATCACGGCGCTGGCGGTGGGGTTTGGCATTCTGGGGCTGGCGGTGTGGTCATTCGCCGGGTTCTGGAGCTTTCCGAACCTGCTGCCGGACCAGTTTACCCTGCGCAGCTGGATGCGGCAATCGGGGGGCCTGTCACGCATCGCCATGGAGACATTGCTGATCGGTGCCGCCGCAACCATGATCAGCCTGATCCTGACCATCGCCTGCCTTGAGGCCGAGCATCGCCACGGCTTGCGCCAAAGCAACCGTGCGCTGTGGCTGCTGTATCTGCCGCTGATCGTGCCGCAAGCAACATTCCTGATCGGGCTGCAAACGCTTGCGATCGGGTCTGGCCTGACGGGAATGCGCGCGGCGGTGATTGCGGCGCATGTGATCTTTGTGCTGCCTTACGTGTTCCTGTCCCTGTCGGAACCATGGCGCGCTTGGGATGCACGGCAGGGGCTGGTCGCGGCCAGTCTGGGGGCGGGCGCGGGCCGCATCATGTGGCGGGTGCGTCTGCCGATGCTGCTGCGTCCGGTTCTGGTGGCGGCGGCAGTGGGATTTGCCGTATCGGTCGGGCAATATCTGCCGACATTGCTGATCGGGATGGGCCGCGTGACCACCCTCACAACCGAGGCGGTGGCCCTGTCATCGGGCGGTGACAGGCGGCTGATCGGGGTTTATGCCCTGTCGCAGACGGTGATGCCGCTGATCGGCTTCGCGCTGGCGCTGGCGCTGCCCGCGCTGGCCTGGCGCAACCGGCGCGGCATGTTGGACAAGGGGTAAACGCGATGGCGGACGGTTTGCTGTTGGAGCATCTGACAATCACGTTGAACGGCAAGCGCCTTGTCGATCTGCATGAACATGTGGCGCAAGGCGCGGTGCTCAGCGTGATGGGGCCATCGGGTTCGGGCAAATCCACGCTGTTATCGGTGCTGATCGGCCAGCCTGATCACGGCTTTCAGATTGGCGGGCGCGTGGTGCTGGATGGGCAGGATCTGACGGGGCTGGGACCAAAGGAACGCCGCATCGGGCTATTGTTTCAGGATGATCTGCTGTTTCCGCATCTGTCTGTTGGTGAAAATCTGGCCTTTGCGCTGCCCGCATCCGTCAAGGGGCGTGGCGCGCGCCAAGCCCGCATTGACGCCGCATTGGACGCCGCAGATCTGTCCGGCTTTTCGGATCGTGACCCCGCCACATTGTCCGGCGGGCAGCGCGCCCGCGTGGCGTTGATGCGTTGCCTGCTCAGCGCGCCGCGCGCCTTGCTGCTGGACGAGCCGTTTTCAAAACTGGACGCGGATTTGCGCCGCCAGATGCGGGATTTCGTCTTTGGTCAGATCCGCGCGCAGGGCATCCCCGCGATCCTTGTGACCCATGATGTTGAGGATGCAGCAGCGGCGCAGGGTAAGGTGATCTCGCCCTTGGGAGAGATCAGGCAGGCCGCAAGACCTGCCTGAAACGCTGTGCTACTGGTTCCAGGGCCGGTCGCCCGCCGCATCCTTGACGCGGGTGGGCAGGCCGATCCGGTCCAGCAGCGTCAGGAAGGGCTTTGGGTCAAGCTCTTCAACATTGACCATGGTCCCGGTATCCCATTCGCCGCTGGCAATCAGCATGGCCGCGGCCACAGGCGGCACGCCTGCGGTGTACGAAATACCTTGGCTGCCGACCTCGTTATAAGCGTCTTTGTGATCGGCCACGTTATAGACGAACACGTCCACCTCTTTGCCATCCTTGAGGCCCTTGACCAGATCACCGATGCAGGTCTTGCCGGTATAATCGGGTGCAAGGCTGGAAGGGTCGGGCAACACAGCCTTGACCACCTTGAGCGGGATCACCTCCAGCCCTTCGGCGGTGGTGACGGGCTGTTCTGACAACAGGCCAAGGTTTTTCAACACGGTGAACACGTTGATATAGTGATCGCCAAAGCCCATCCAGAAACGCACATCGGCACCCGGATAATTGGCGGCAAGGGAATGCACCTCGTCATGGCCGGTCATATAGGCCTTTTGCTTGCCGACAACGGGCAAATCCCATTCGCGGCCGACCTCGAACATGGTGTTGGTCTGCCATGCGCCGTTCTGCCAGCTATAGACGGTGCCGGTAAATTCGCGAAAGTTGATTTCAGGGTCAAAATTGGTCGAGAACCAGCGCCCGTGCGAGCCTGCGTTGATATCGACGATGTCGATGGAGGTGACGGTATCCATATACTCATCCGCCGCCAACCGCGCAAAGGCATTGACCACACCGGGATCAAACCCGATGCCAAGAATGGCGGTCACGCCTGCCTTTTCGCAGGCCTCGCGGCGTTTCCATTCGTAATTGCCATACCATGGCGGGGTTTCGCAGATCTTGGCGGGGTCTTCGTGAATGGCAGTATCCATATAGGCCGCCCCTGTTTCGATACAGGCTTGCAGCACGGTCATGTTCACGAAAGGCGAGCCGACATTGATCACGATCTGGCAGCCTGTGTCGCGGATCAGTTGCGCCACGGCGGCGCTGTCCATCGCATCCAGCGCATGGGCCTTGAACACGCCTTGCTGTTTCATCGCGCCTTTTTCATGGACGCTTTCAAGAATCGCCTCGCATTTCGCCAGCGTCCGGCTGGCGATATGCAGATCACCCAGCACATCGTTATTCTGCGCGCATTTATGCGCCACAACCTGTGCGACGCCACCGGCACCGATGATAAGAACATTACGTTTCATGGTGTCACCAGTCCTCCTTAAGATTGAATTGCAGGGGGGTGATCACGACAGGGCTGCCGCGAAATCCTCATAGCCGAAATCGCGCACAAGGCGTTCGGTACCGTCCAGTTCACGAATGGCAATGGCGGGCATTTTGACGCCGTTGAACCAGTTTTTCTTGACCATTGTGTAACCTGCCGCGTCCTGAATGCTGATCCGGTCACCGGCTTTCAACGCCTGCGGAAAGCGGAATTCACCAAAGATATCGCCCGCAAGGCAGGATTTGCCGCAGATCATCCATTCCTCCGGTCCCGCGTTCGGGGCAACCTTGGCGCTTTCGCGGTAGATGATCAGATCCAGCATATGCGCCTCGATCGAGCTGTCGACGATGGCAAGGTTCTTGCCATTGTAAAGCGTGTCCAGCACGGTCAGTTCCAGCGTGGTGGAATTGGTGATCGCGGCCTCGCCGGGTTCAAGGTAAACCTGCACCTCGTTCTGGCCCGCAAAACGCTTGAGGCGTTCGGCCAGACGATCCAGCGGATAGCCTTCGCCAGTGAAATGGATGCCGCCACCAAGGCTGATCCATTCCATCTTGCGGATCAGATGACCGAATCGCTGTTCGATACTGCCCAGCATCGCATCGAAACGGTCAAAATCGGCGTTTTCGCAATTATTGTGGAACATGAAGCCGCTGATCTGGTCCAGCACGGGTTCGATCACGGCGGGATCATGTTCACCCAAACGGCTGAAAGGGCGCGCCGGATCGGCCAGATCAAAGGTGGAGGTGGACACACCGGGATTGACGCGCAACCCGCGGGTATGGCCACGGCTGACCGCCTCAAAACGGCCAAGCTGGCCGGCGGTGTTGAAAATCACCTTGTCGGAATTGGCGAGAACCTCATCAATTTCGTGATCGGCCCAAGCCACGGAATAGGCATGGGTTTCACCGGGGAATTTCTCGCGCCCCAGCTTGACCTCATAGAGCGAGGATGAGGTGGTGCCATCCATATACTCGGCCATCATGTCAAAGACCGACCATGTGGCAAAGCATTTCAGCGCCAGCAGCGCCTTGGCGCCGGACGCCGCGCGCAGATGGGCGATCTTTTCGAGATTGGGCAACAGATGTGCCTTGTCGATCAGGTAGTAAGGCGTGTGCAGCATTCTGCCTTCCCCCGTAAAATGCCCCGGATCTCACCGGGCGCAGGACCAAACCGGAACCGGGTGGATAGGGCCAAAACCCGTGCGTATCAAGTAAAAATCTGATGACATCGGGTGATGATAGGGGGCGCTCGGTCGTGACCTTGCGGTCACTCCTCGCTCTCGACGCGGCCACGCATCGCCTTGACCTCACCGCGCACCTTCTTGGCGTTGATCCGGCGTTTGACCGAGCCATAGGTCGGTTTGGTCGCCACCCGCCGTTTCGGCGCGGTAAGTGCTGCGCGGATCAGATCGGCCAGACGGTCGCGCGCGATCTCGCGGTTGCGTAGCTGACTGCGGGTTTCGTCCACCTGCAGGACAATCGCGCCATCCTTGGTCCAGCGCCGCCCGGCCAGTCGCCGCAGGCGGGTTTTCACCGGCGGCGGCAAGTTGGGCGAGCGTTCCGCCTCAAACCGCAATTCCACCGCCGAGGACACTTTGTTGACGTTCTGCCCCCCCGGCCCGCTGGCGCGGATGAACTGTTCGGTCAGTTCCCAGTCTTCAATTGTGATGTCGTCATTGATGCGCAGCATGGGTCAGTCCGAAATGTCATGCGCGGGACCATAGCCCATCTCGCACCAAAACAAAAAGGGCCGCCTGATGCAGGCGACCCTCTGAGATTTGCGGAGGTGGGGCCGGTTAGGCTCTCACCAATTCAGGTTCGGCATGCCCAAGGGCTGCCTCAGGACTGCGCCCCCTGAACTGTTCCGACACCTCTCTCCAATATCCCGTTAGACACTAGAGCACCTCCTTTCAATTGTTTCGCCTGACCTCAGGTTGCCACAAAATCAGCAGATGTCAAAAACAAAATCATGTGGTGCGCGGTGTAAGTGCCCCCACAATGATGCGGAAGGGCACAAGTGCCACTAAAGCGAGCGAAAGTTTCACCATCCAGTCGGCCACAGCCAGCGACACCCAAAGCGGCACCATCGGCCCGAGGCCAAGCATCGGCAAAACCTCCCCCGCCCAAGACACATCATTGGCGGGTTCGACAAAGCTGAGGCTGGCGGAAAACGCGATGGTGAAGAAAAGTGCTGTATCCACTGACGAGCCAACCAGCGTCGAGGCCAGCGGCGCGCGCCACCAGCGCCCGTCGCGCAGGCGGTCAAAGATGGCCACGTCCAGCAATTGCGCGGTCAGGAAAGCAAGGCCGGAACCGATGGCGATGCGCCATGTCACCAGCGGGCCATATTCGCCGATGATCTGCGTGCCGATCAACGAGCAGATGACGCCCACGACAAACCCCGCAAAGACCACGCGGCGCGCTGGCCCCACGCCATAGACGCGGTTCATCACGTCAGTCACCAGAAAGGCCAGCGGATAGGTGAAAGCCCCCCATGTCAGCCATTGGCCGAACAGGAATTGCACAAGGATATTGGAGGCCACGACAATGGCGGCCATGGCAAGAATGCCGGGAAGATGGGTGCGGTTCATAATGGTGCCCGTTTTGACAAGGTTGCGGCGACTTGGCCCCGTTTGGGGCATGATGATCAGAAGGCGGTCGTCTATCCCTAGTTTTGTGCGCTGGCAAGGGGGGGATCAACCTTGTATTCCACGATCTCGGTGCGTTGGAAGAACATGAAATTGTCATCCGAGATCATCGTGATCCGCGTTTGCCCCTTTGCGTCCAGCCAGACCGAGATCCCTTCGAGGTTGTCATGCCGCCTTGTGCGCGTCTCGATCAGCATCTCTTCGGCGTTGACCACATCACCTGACACGTCAAACCGCCGCACACGGGTGCGGAAACCCGGCCCTGTCAGCGCCCGCTCCAACAGATAGAGCCAGCCATCGGGGCCGAAATCCGCGCCAACGGGCAAGAACGCATCGCGTCTGGGCAGGTGGAAGGGGATATCCCACTCCGTGCCATCATGGCGATAGACCGGAAAAGGCCGCTCCAGCGCGCCAGAGCGTTCCGGCAGGGTGAACAGATGCCCGCGATCATCTATCGCCAGCGATTCCAGCGATGAATTGATCTGCATTTTCGCAAAATCGGGATGCCCCACGATACGGACCGCCGGATCATGCGGTGAGGGATAGAAGCGCACGCGGTGGATGCCCTCGAATGACACGAAAAACCCGCCATCCGGCCCCAACGCCAGACCTTCGGAATCCGAGGCGCGCCCCTTGAGGGGTTTGCCCTCCATATCGCGCAGATGGATCAGATCACCGGCTTGCACATCGGTGATCCGGCCTGATGCATCGCGGATCAGCCGCCCCTCGATATAGCGGCCCTTATCGGTCAGCGCGATGAAAGCGGTGCCATTATCAAACAGTTCAATGGCGGAAAACCCGCCAAAATCGGGGTTGTCCATCGTCCAGCGGTAGCTGTCGATAAATGTCGCCGCGCCGGGCTGGCCTGCATCGCTGCCAAAGCCGAACCCAAGCCCAAGTGCGGCAACGGCGCTCAGCGCAAGCGCAAGACGTCGGCGCATTGGTTTGGCAGATCAGCAAGGGTCAGGTCACGGCGGGGGCGTAGGGCGGGCGCATTGGGATCACGCGGCGCGGGCGGCGGCGGGTTGAGGATATTGTTGACCCAGCCCTGCGCCTCATCGCAGCCATCACCGGGCGGCGGGGCATCCTGATCCAGACAGCCGCGCGCCCCGCTTGGGCAATTCAGCCGCACATGGAAATGGTAGTGATGCCCGTACCAGGGCCGGATTTTGCGCAGATAGTCACGGTTGCCCGCCTCATCCTTGCACATTTGCACCTTGGCCCCGGGAAAGACGAAAATCCGCGCCACGCGGGGGTCTGATGCGGCAGCCTTGATCACCGCATGATGCTGGCGCGTCCAACTGGCGTTAACATAAGCGCCTTCAGCGCGGCGCAGCGAGATGGACGAGATATTCTCACGCTCACGACGCGTCAGGTTCAGGCGTGTAGGCGGCAGCATCCAGATATCCGCGTCCAGCCCGATCTGGTGGCTGGCATGCCCTGTCAGCATCGGCCCGCCACGGGGCTGGCTGATATCGCCGACATATAGCCCCTGCCAGCCCGGCAGGCGCGCGGCAAAATCAGACAGATCCTGCACAAACCTGATCGTATCGGGATGGCCCCAGTTCCGGTTCCGCGACAGGCGCATCGCCTGCCATGTCGGCCCCGTTTCAGGCAGCTCGATTGCCCCGGCGATGCAACCTCTGGAATAGCCGCCAAAGGGGGCGGGCTGTGCGGTGGCTGGCCCTTTTTGCGCGCCGAACAACTGTTTGGCGGCCTGCTGGGCCTGCCCTTGGCCCGGCAGGATCAGCCCAAGCATGACAGCAATCGTCAGGATGAGGCGGCGCGCTTGGACCATATATCAACATCTCCTTCGGGTTCGACCCACTTTAGCAGCAACAAGCCGATCAGGAAAAGCGCGATCAGCGGGGTCACGCCGAGTTGTTGGCTCTGCGTGACAGCCGTGACCACCCCGATGGAGAGCGGCGCGATAAAGGATGTGGCCTTACCGGCCAGCGCATAAAGGCCGAATGCCTCTGTCATGCGGGCGGGATTGGCCTGCCGCACCATCATCGTGCGGGACGCGGCCTGAATAACGCCGCCCGCCGCACCGATCATCGCACCAAGGATGTAAAAGGTGATATCGGGCAGTTTCGATGTTGCCTCAACCGGGATGCCATAGACCGCATCGCGGGAAATAAAGACGATGGAGATGGCCACGAATGTCAGGACAAGAATGCAAAAGCGGATCACCTTTTTGGGGCCAAAGCGATCATCCGCATGCCCGCCGATCCACGCGAAAATGGTGCCAGAGATAATCGCGACGATCCCGAAGACGCCAGTATCCACAACAGACCATTTCAGAACGCCCGCCGCATAGATACCGCCGAATACATACATCCCGTTCAGCGCATCGCGATAGAACATCGAAGAGGCCAGATAGGCAAAAAGCGATGGTGTCTGCGGCAGGGCGCGCACCGTGCGCACCACATCGCGCAGCGCACGGCTGACAGCACCGGGCGCGGCGCGGGCGGGTTTGGGATCACGGACCCATAAAAAGAACGGGATCATAAAGACGGCATACCAGATGGCGGTCAGCGGCCCCACAGCGCGCGTGCCTTCACGCTGGGCGGAATCAAGGCCCAAGATCGGATCAATCCCGATGAAGGTCTTTCCGGTTGCGGCGCTTTCGGCCAGAAACAGCAACATGATGATCAGGGTGATCATGCCACCCAGATAGCCAAAGGCCCAGCCATTGCCCGAAATCCGCCCGATCTGATCCCTTGGCCCCAGATCAGGCAGCATGGAGTTGGTGAAAATCGTGGCAAATTCCATCCCGATCATCCCGATCGCAAAAAACACCAGCGTCAGCACCAGATTGAAACTGTCCGGTGCCGCCCACCACAGGCCGAAAGATCCGACAACATAGAGGATGGAAAACAGCCAGATCCAGCGCAGGCGATTGCCCGATGTATCAGCCATGGCCCCAAGGATGGGCGCAAAGATGGCGATAATAAACCCCGCAGCCCCGATGCCGAACCCCCACGCAGATTGCGCGGCGGTGCCATCCCCCATCAGTTCCGACACGTAAGGCGCAAAGATAAAGGTGATCAGCAGGGTGTTATAGGGCTGGCTAGCCCAATCAAAGAAAAACCATCCCCAGATGCGCCGACGCATGGAAATCACTGTCATACTGTCCCCCGGATCAGCCCTTTAGGCGGGCATTGTGGTTTGATATGACAGGCAAATTATGACAGGAGCAAGTCAATCCTGCCCTGCCCGCCCCTTCACGGCACGGGCTGCACAGCGTTGCGGCATCGCTAATCTGCAGTGCGATCCTGCATCGGGGGCCATGGGCGCAAATCCTCGGCGCTGACCCAGGCGGTGATCCAATCAGGCATCGGCGGCGAGGCGGCATCGCCGGTAATCGCCTGCGCAACCTTTTGCGGCGGCACGATACCACCCGCATCTGTCAAGGCGGCGCGATAGACGATGTGGTTGGCGCATTCACCGTTCTTTTTCCACATCGACTGCTCCAGATAGATAAAGCGCGCATCCCAGCACAGCGCGCGCGAGCGCATCTCGACCACCTCGAACATCCGCACGCGGCGGCGATAGCGCACGCAGGCCCCGGCCATTGTCAGCCCCCAGCCATTGGCCCGCATCGCGCCCAGCAAGCCTGCGCGTTTGGCCAGGGGCAGGCGCCCCAGATCATACAGGGTCAGCGTGCGGCCGTTATTCAGCTCCATCCACAGATCAATATCCCATGGCAGGCACATATGATGCGATACATGCGTGCCGCTCAGCGGTAGCGGCGGCGCGTTGCGAAAGCGAAGAAACTCAACAGCAAGGCGAAGAACGGGGTACATGGCAGCCTCCTCAGGGTGCCACGGGGTTGTCGGGCGGGGCGCTTTTCGCGTCAACCCCGACGTGGGGGCAGACGCATCCGGCAAAACCAGACCTTGCCAGCGGCGGGCGCTGCGCTTACCTGTGTTGCGTCAAACCGGAGGACCAAGACGGATGATTGCGCTTTACCAGACCCTTGCCCTGATCCTGAATGTGGTCTTTTACATCATGCTGGCCCATATCATCATGAGTTGGCTGATTAATTTTCAGGTGCTAAACCTGAGCCAGCAACTTGTCAGCCAGATCTGGACAGGCCTGAACCGCCTGCTGGAGCCGGTCTATACCCCGATCCGGGGCATCCTGCCCGACACGCGACCGCTGGATCTGGCGCCGCTGGTGGCGTTTATCGCCGTGATTGCGCTGCGTGATTTCATCCTGCCTGCGATTTTATTGGGATAATTTGATCCTCTTTCCGCCCTGCGGGCGTCTATCGGCCCCTTGCCCAACAACCCATGGTATGGGATTACTGGACAAAGAGCAGATATAGACAAACGACAGGGGTTCCCATGCAAAGTGCCGTCCCGCTGCTGCGCGACATCTTTGGATTCGACGCCTTCCGCCCCGGGCAGGCCGAGATCGTGGAGGCTGTGGCCGAAGGGCGCAATGTGCTGGCCATCATGCCCACCGGCGGCGGCAAATCCCTGTGTTTCCAACTGCCCGCCCTGATGCGTGAGGGGGTCACTGTTGTGATCTCGCCGTTGATTGCCCTGATGCGCGACCAGGTGCGCGCCCTGCGCGAGGCGGGCGTGGAGGCAGGCGCGCTGACATCCGGCAACACGCCCGAGGAAACCGATGCCGTCTGGCTGGCATTGGAGGAAAAGCGCCTGAAACTGCTCTATATCGCGCCTGAAAGGCTGGCCGCCGCGTCATCATTCGCGATGCTGAAACGCGCCGGCGTCAGCCTGATTGCGGTGGATGAGGCGCATTGCGTCAGCCAATGGGGCCATGATTTCCGCCCTGATTACCTGCGGATCGGCGAATTGCGCCGCGCGCTTGGCGTGCCGCTGGCGGCATTTACCGCCACCGCCGATTCAGAAACACAGGACGAGATTGTGACGCGCCTGTTTGACGGGCAGGCCCCGCTCAAGTTTCTGCGCGGCTTTGATCGGCCAAATATCCATCTGGCCTTTTCCGCCAAGGACAATCCGCGCCGCCAGATCCTGTCTTTCGCGGCGGCGCGCAAGGGGCAATCGGGGATCGTCTATTGCGGCACCCGCGCCAAGACCGAAACGCTGGCCGCCGCCCTGCGTGAGGCGGGGCATAGCGCCTGCCATTATCACGGCGGGATGGAGGCCGAGGCGCGGCGCCACACCGAAACGCGCTTTCAGCAGGAGGACGGGCTGATCGTAGTGGCCACGGTCGCCTTTGGGATGGGCATCGACAAACCCGATATCCGCTGGGTGGCCCATGCCGATCTGCCCAAATCCATCGAGGCCTATTATCAGGAAATCGGCCGCGCCGGGCGCGATGGGGCACCGGCTGAAACGCTGACGCTCTATGGTCCCGATGACATCCGCCTGCGCCGCAGCCAGATTGACGAAGGCCTTGCCCCGGCAGACCGGCAGATGGCGGATCATGCGCGGCTGAACGCATTGCTGGGTCTGGCCGAGGCGTTGAAATGCCGTCGCCAGACGCTGCTACGCTATTTCGGTGAGGCGCCGGACCCTTGTGGCAATTGCGATCTGTGCGACACGCCCGCAAAGGTCTTTGATGGCACTTTGGCGGTGCGCAAGGCGCTATCAGCGATTTTGCGCACCGAGGAATGGTTTGGCGCGGGCCATCTGATCGATATCCTGACAGGCAATACCACCGACAAGGTGCGCGAACGCGGCCATGATGCCCTGCCCACATTTGGCGTTGGGCGCGATTACAGCCGCCCGCAATGGCAGGCGATTTTCCGTCAGATGATGGGCCATGACCTGATCCGCCCCGATCCCGAACGGCATGGCGCACTGCGCATGACCGACAGCGCGCGCCCGATCCTGCGCGATGAGGCGGGCATTACCTTGCGCAGCGATTCTGTGGCCAAACCGGATCGCCGCCCCGCGGTCAAAGCATTGGTCTCGGATGAGGATGCACCGCTGCTATCGGCGCTGAAGGCCAAACGCCGCGCCTTGGCCGAGGCGGCGCGCGTGCCCGCCTATGTCATCTTTACCGACAAGACCTTGATAGAAATGGCGGAAACCCGCCCCGGCACACTGGATGCGATGGCGCGGATCGGGGGAATTGGTGCCAAAAAGCTGGAAAGTTACGGCGCAACCTTTCTTGCCGTGATCAACGGCTCTGTCGCCCAAATGCACCCCACCCGCCGCAAAATGGCCGGGCGCAGCGAGGGGGCTGTCTATGACAGGCTGCTGGCGGCGCAGGCCGATCTGGCGCGGGGCGCCGATGGCGTGGACAAACCGCTGAGCTGTTCTGCCGCACTGCTGGCCAAGGTCGCGCAACTGCGCCCGCGTGACGCCCGCGAGATGGAACGCCTGCTCGGCGACAAGCGGGCCGAAAGATTTGGCCCCGCATTTCTGGACGTCTTGCGCGATGCGGGCTAAATCACGGCAGATGCCAAGGGTCTTGTCACCATTGAGGGGAATTGCATGCTGATCACCGTTTCGCCCGCCAAGAAACTGGACATGACTGCGGCGGAGGGCATCACCCCGACCCGCCCTGATTTTGCGAATGATGCGGAAACGCTGGCCCATGTCGCCCGCGATCTGACGGTGAAAGACCTGCAAAAGCTGATGGGCATCAGCGAGGCCTTGGCGCGCCTGAACGCGGACCGCTTTCGTGATTTCGGCACGATGGCAGAAAAACCCGCTGTGCTGGCCTTTGCCGGTGATACCTATCAGGGGCTGGAGGCAGGATCGCTGGATGCCGATGAGATGGCCTTCGCGCAGGATCATCTGCGTATCCTGTCGGGACTTTATGGTGTGCTGCGCCCGCTGGATGCGATCCAGCCTTACCGGCTGGAAATGGGCAGCAGGCTGAAAACAGCACGCGGCGCAACGCTTTACGCCTATTGGGGGCCGCGGATTGCGCAGGCGTTGAACGCGCAGGCCGAAACGCTTGGCACAGATGTATTGGTGAATTGCGCCAGTCAGGAATATTTCGGGGCGATCGATTTATCCGCTCTCAAGCCGCGTGTCATCACGCCGGTGTTTCTGGAGGAAAAGAACGGCGAGGCCAAGATCGTCAGTTTTTACGCCAAAAAAGCACGCGGAGCCATGGCGCGGTTTATCATCCAGAACCGTCTGACAGCGCCGGAAGGGTTGCAGGATTTTGACAGCGGCGGCTATGCCTATCGCCCCGATCTGAGCGAGGGTGATCGCTGGGTGTATCTGCGCGCGACAGCTGCCGCTGATCAAGCCGCCTGAGGGCGCGCATTGAAACCGGCGCGGCAGGCTACTGCGCAAGCTGGGCGGGCGGCTGACCAACGGATGCGACCGGATCAATCACACCGGGCGGGCGATGGGCCTTGATCCGGTCCAGCAGATCGGCCTTGCGCAGCGGTTTGGTCATATAGTCATCCAATCCGCAAGACAGGATATCCTCCCGGTCGCCATGCATGGCATGGGCGGTCATGGCGATGATGGGCAGATGCGCCTGCCCCGGTTTGGCCGCGTCAGCGCGCAGGACGCGGGTGGCCTGTTTGCCATCCATCTCGGGCATTGAGATATCCATGAACACCAGATCGGGCTGAAAGGCGCGGCACATCTCCACCGCCTCGATCCCGTTGGCGGCAAAGCGCAGATCGATATTGAGATGTTGCACCATCCGCGAGAACACCAGCTGGTTGGTCATGTTATCCTCGGCCGCCAGAACCCGCATCAGGCGCATGGGCTGCGACGGATCGAATTGGTCCGGCACAACGGTTTGCGGTGGCAACGGCACGGGGGGGGCGCGCTTATGGCCGGGCGGCGCAGGTGGCACCGTGGCGTAAAGGCGCTCAATCGCCGCGAAAAGCGCCCGGCGCGGCGTGGGCTTTTGCAGGATCGCATGCAGATGCACATGGGCCGGGTCCTGTTCGGCAAAGTCGGAGTTGGCCGTAAACATGAGAATCGGCGTCATCAGGCCCGTGGCGCGCACTGCTTCTGCCAGTTCCAGACCATCCATATCGGGCATCGCATGTTCGGTCAGGATCAGATCAACCCCGTCCACCAGCCCTGACAGCGCCTGTTCCGCTGAAGGGCAAGCGGTGACCCTGATCCCCATCGCCTTCAACTGACGCGTCAGGATCTGGCGGTTCGCCTCATGCGGGTCCACCACAAGGGCATGGCGCACCCCCTGCATGGGACAGGCAAGGCCCGCCGCAGCCGGATCGCCCATCGCCATATCGACGACGGGCAGCGACAACCGGAAGCCAAAGACGCTGCCCTTGCCCTGCACGGAATCCACCCAGATCAGCCCCCCCATCAGCTCTATCAGGCGTTGCGTGATCGCAAGCCCAAGCCCTGTGCCTTCAAAGCGGCGGTTGCTGGCATCTTCCACCTGATTGAATTCCCCAAACACATGGCCAAGCTTGTCAGCGGCAATACCGATCCCTGTATCTTCGACGGTGACATGGATCTGGCCTTGCGTGCTGCCTTCGGCCTGTATCCCCACAACCCGGATCAGGACATGGCCGGACAGGGTAAACTTGACCGCGTTCCCGATCAGATTGGTCAGAACCTGACGGATACGGCCGGGATCACCCATGAACATGGTGGGCAGGAAAAGATCATAATCCACCAGCAGATCCAGCCCTTTTTGCTTTGCACCGGGTTGCAACAGCAAGATCACCTCGTGAATGGCGCGTTCCAGATCAAAGGGTTCGGGATGCAGGACAAGACGCTCTGCCTCGATCTTGGAATAATCCAGCACATCATTGATGATGACCAAAAGCGCCTCACCGGAGCTTTTGATCGTGTTGACATAAAGCTGCTGTTCTTCTGTCAGATTGGTATCACCCAACAGTTCTGACATACCGACAACGCCATTCATCGGCGTGCGTATCTCATGGCTCATATTCGCCAGAAAGGCAGATTTGGCGCGGCTTGCCGTCTCGGCGCGTTCGCGTGCCTGTTTGAGCTGTTTTTGATAGCGCACGGTTTCGGTGATATTCAGCGCAAGGCTGACAACATCACCGCCTTTGCCCCGCTGGTCGATCAGCTTGATATATTGCTCGTTCCACAACCTGATCACCGTGGGTTCCGGCAGGGGCATTTCCCAGCGGCGCTGCATCATCGCACGCCATTCTGCGGGGCTATGATCGCCGATATTGACGATCCCTTCTTCGGTCAGCAACTGCAGGATGCGCGAATAGGTGACACCGGGGCCCACCTCCTCCAGACCGTCGAACACCGACAGATAGGCATGGTTGGCCGCGATCATGCGGTCATCCAGATCAAAGAAGGCAAAACCGTCCTGAATTGTCTCGATCGAATGCCACAGGCGCCGCTCTGCAATCTCGACCTTTTGATGCGCCACGGTCAGGTCGGATTTCACGCGGCGGTTTTCATCCTGAACCGTTTGCACCTGTGCGCGTGTTTCGTGGATTTCTTCGGACAACGCCTTGGCGTGGCGCCCAAGTTTGCGGTTGGCGGCAAAAAGCTCCGCCTGTTTCAATTCCAGCAGACGTTCCGCCGCAAGGCGGGCGCGGCGTTCTTCCGCCAGTTTGTTGACAAGGCTCATGCCCGCCCTTTCGGATTCGCATCTTGGCAGTGATTGGCATGCAGCATCGGATAACAGGGTGAATTAGCGGTAAAGATGCAGGCGCTCCCGTGAGGAATCGTTGCGGGTGAGCGCGGCCCCATGCAACGATGCCTGCAATCTAGGAGGATGCCCAATGCCCCGGTCCCGGTTTGTTTTGTTTGCGGTCTTTTTTGTTTGTGTCCTGGGCCTGTCCAGCCTGATCGCGCCCCCGGTCACCGCCCAAAACCCGTTGCCAGAGCGCCGCGCGCTGGTGACGCAAGACATGGATTTCCCCGGTGGTGATCTGCAACCGCTGTTTGACACCACCCTGTCTGCCTGCCGCACCGCCTGTCTGGCTGATCCCGCTTGCACCGCGTTCACCTTCAACAGCCGCTCCAACGCGTGTTTCCCGAAATCGGCCATTCTGGGCCGCAGCCCGTTTCAGGGCGCGCTATCGGCCGAGATCCTGACGACAGACATGGTTGTGATGCAAACCGCCGTTGCGCGTGCGCATGATCTGTCATGGCTGGGCGATGAGGCATTGCGTCAGGCGCGTGATCTGGCCGATGAGATCGGCGCGCTGCATCCGGCGGGCGGCTTCGATCTGGACCAGTTGCTGCAAACCACGTTGCAGCGGGCCAATGCCGGCGATCAGGCCAATGCCGCCTATTGGATGGGGGCGGCGGTATCGTTGCAGGATCGCAGCGATCTCTGGGTGGAATATGCCCGCCTGACCGCACGGATCAACGTGCAGGGCTATGACCAGCAGATGCGCTTGCGCGCCCGCGCGGTGAGCGCCGCGATCAACGGCTATCTGCGGGCGACAAGCCCCGCGCAACAGGTCAGCGCATTGGAGGTGCTGGCGCAATCGCTGGAAACTGCCGAACAGGGCCGCGAGATGATCCCGGCTTTGCGATTGGCACAATCCATCGCCCCGCGTGACGATCTGGCGCAAAAACTGGAGGAGGCGGTGGGCAAATACGGGTTCCGCATCATCGGCAACACCGTCGAAAGCGATAGCGCCGCGCCCCGGATTTGCGTGCAATTCTCGGAGCCGTTGATCAAGGCGGGGCAGGATTATACCCCCTTTGTCGGACTGGCCGATGCCACGCTCTCGGTTGGGGTTGATGACCGCCAGCTTTGCATTGACGGGGTGCAGCATGGTGAGCGGTATCGCTTTGTGTTGCGCGCGGGTCTGCCTGCCGCCAGTGGCGAGGCGCTGCTGCGCGATGTGGAACAGGTGCTCTATGTCCGTGACCGCACCCCCGCGATCGTGTTTCCCGGCCGCGCCTATGTGCTGCCACGCAGCGCCGATGCCGCCCTGCCGGTGCAAACCGTCAATCTGGACCGGATCGATCTGACCCTGCGCCGGATCAGTGATCGCAACCTGTTGCGCGCCATGCAGGACAACTATTTTGGCAGCACCCTGCCGGAATGGCAGACGCGCAGCTTTGCCACCGATATCGCCGAGGATGTCTGGACCGGACAGGGCGAGACTGGCAACACACTGAACCGCGATATGACAACGCGTCTGCCGCTGGGCGATGTTCTGGCCGATCAGGCACCCGGTATCTATGCACTCACGGCCAATGTGCCGGGCGCGGATATCTATGGCGATCCGGGGGCAACGCAGTGGTTTGTGCTGTCTGATCTGGGGATCGCCACGATGCTGGGCACCGATGGTCTGCATGTGGTGGTGCGCGCATTATCTGATGCGGCCACGCTGGACGGCACGCATATGACATTGCTCAGCCGCGCCAATGCGGTGATCGCGCAGGGGCAGACCGATGCGCAGGGGTATCTGCGCTTTGATCCGGGGCTGGTGCGCGGCACCGGGTCTGCGGCCCCTGCCATGGTGGTGGTGCGGCAAGGCGGTGATGATGATGACAGCGCGCAGGATCTTGCCTTTCTGTCGCTGACCGATCCCGCCTTTGATCTGTCAGATCGCGGGGTCGAGGGGCGCGCCCCTGCCCCGCCGGTTGACGTGTTTCTGGCCACGGATCGCGGGGCCTATCGCGCTGGCGATGTGATCCATGCCACGGCGCTGGCCCGCGATGCTGCTGCCGCCGCGATCCCCGGCTTGCCCGTGACCGCGATTCTGACACGGCCTGACGGGGTGGAATATACGCGCAGCCTGTCCACCGATGATGTCGCTGGCGGGCATGTTTTTGCGCTGCCCTTGGGCAACAGCGTGCCGCGCGGCACATGGCGTCTGGATATCAAGGCCGATGTGGATGCGCCCGCCTTGGCCAGCCGCACCCTGCTGGTCGAGGATTTCCTGCCCGAACGGATCGATTTTGACATATCCCTGCCCGATGGGCCGCTGCTGGCCGGGGATACGCCGCCGCTGCGCCTTGCGGCGCGCTATCTGTTTGGCGCAGCCGGAGCCGATCTTGCCGTGGAGGGTGAGGTGATGCTTGGCGGCACTGACCGGATCGAGGGGTTTGAGCCGTATCGCTTTGGCCGCCATAACGATCCGGTCAGCCCACGCAGCCGCGCGCTCGACGCGCGCCGCACCGACGCCGATGGCAATGCGACCCTGCCCCTGAGCCTGCCCGCTATCCAGGCCGCTGGCAGCCCGCTGGAGGCGCGCATCACCCTGCGTGTCAATGAGGGATCGAACCGCCCGGTCGAGCGGCAGTTGACCCGCGCCCTGACGCCCGAGACCCCGATGATTGGCATCCGCCCGCTGTTTGACGGCCCCCTGCCAGAGGGGGGCGAGGCCGCGTTTCACATCATCGGGCTGGCCCCCGATCTGACGCCCGCGCCCCTGCCCGTCCGCTGGACGGTGAACCGGGTCGAGACCCGCTACCAATGGTATCAGCAATATGGCCAATGGCAGTGGGAGCCGATAACCACACGCAGCCGTATCGCCACCGCCGAGGCGATGCTTGGCGCTGGCCCTCTTGATACTGACCCGCTAGAGGTTGCAACGCCCGTTGACTGGGGCCGCTACGAGATCATCGTGGAAACACGCGATGGGGTCTATGCCGCATCCTCAGCCGGGTTTGACGCGGGCTGGTATGCCCCTGCCGATACCGCCACAACGCCTGATCTGCTGGACCTGTCGCTGGACAAACCCGCCTATCGCAGCGGTGAGACAGCGCTGCTCAGGATCGTGCCGCGCCATGCCGGGGTGGCCAGCATTGCTGTGATGTCAAACCGCCTGATCACGCTGCAGACCGTTGCGGTGACCGAGGGCGAAACCATCATCCCGCTGACTGTAACCGATGACTGGGGCGCAGGGGCCTATGTCACCGCAACGGTGATCCGCCCCATGGATGTGGCCGCAGGCCAGATGCCAGCGCGTGCCTTGGGGCTGGCCCATGCCCGGATCGATCCCGGCGCAAGGCAATTGCAGGTCAACATAAACGCACCGGACCGCGCTGATCCGCGCAACCCGCTGGATGTGGCGGTGCAGGTCAATGGCCTTGCGCCGGGCGATACGGCCCATGTCACGCTGGCGGCTGTTGATGTTGGCATCCTGAACCTGACCGCCTTTCAAAGCCCCGATCCCGCCGCGCATTACTTTGGCCAGCGCCGTTTGGGCATGGAGCTGCGCGATGTCTATGGCCGCCTGATCAACAATATGGACGGTGCCATGGGGCAGGTCCGGTCCGGCGGGGATGCGGGGGCGCAGATGCGCCTGCAATCGCCGCCGCCTACCGAAGATCTGCTGGCGTTCTTCAGCGGACCCGTCACCGTGGATAGCGATGGCAACGCACGGGTTCAGATGGACCTGCCCGCCTTCAACGGCACCGTGCGGCTGATGGCTGTTGCGTGGTCAGCCTCCGCTGTTGGTCAGGCCGAGGCCGATATGCTGGTCCGCGATCCGGTGGTGATCACCGCAAGCCTGCCCCGGTTTCTGGCCCCTGCCGATACCAGCCGCCTGTTGCTTGAGATCACCCACGCAGATGGGCCAGCCGGGCGGATGGGGCTTGATATCAAGGCTGATGGTGTCACGCTGCAAGGGGATCTGCCTGATGCTGTGACACTGGCAGAGGGCGCGAAACAGACTGTATCGCTGCCCCTCAGGGCCGAGGGGCCGGGCGATCACAGCATCCGCATTGCCCTGACCACACCGGATGGGCGGCAACTGGTCAAACAACTGTCAGTGCCAGTGCGCGCCAATGACCCCGAGGTTTCAACAACCACGCGCCTGTCACTGCCCCCCGGTGACAGCTTTGATCTGACGCCTTCACTGTTCGATGGGCTGCACGCGGGCAGCGCCTCTCTGACACTGGCTGCGGGGCCACTGGCGCGGCTGAATGCCCCTGCGTTACTGGCGATGCTGGACCGCTACCCCTATGGCTGCACGGAACAGGTGGCCAGCCAGACGATGCCGCTGCTGACCATGCAGCCAATGGCCGAGGCGCTGGGTCTGGGCGACAGCAAATCCATACGCATGCGCATTGATCAATCCATCGACCATATTCTGACACGGCAATCCAGTAATGGCAGCTTCGGGCTGTGGCAGGCTGGGTCCGGGGATTTCTGGCTGGATGCCTATGTCTCCGATCTGCTGTCGCGCGCCCGCGCCACGGACCATCAGGTGCCGGAACTGGCGTTTCGTCTGGCCTTGGACAACCTGCGCAACCGCGTGAACTATGCCCCCGATTTTGATCTGGGCGGCGAGGATCTGGCCTATGCGTTGATGGTACTGGCGCGCGAAGGTGCCGCGAATATGGGCGATCTGCGCTATTACGCCGATCAGAAGGCTGACGCGCTGGCAACCCCGCTGGCAGCGGCGCAACTGGGTGCGGCGCTGGCGCTTTATGGTGATCAGAGCCGCGCTGACAGGCTGTTTGCCCGCGCCGCCATGATGATCGAAGGGGTGCGCGGCCCCGAAGCCGCGACATGGCGCGCCGATTATGGCACCAACCTGCGCGATACCGCAGGCGTTCTGGCCTTGGCGACAGAGGCGGGCAGCACAGCCATCAACGCCGCCACCCTTGGCCAGCAGATCGCCAACATGAACCGCCCGCTTTCGCCACAAGAAGCGTCATGGTCGCTGCGCGCCGCCCATGCGCTGGTGCAAGAACCGGGGGTTGCGGGGCTGGAACTGAACGGTATGCCGCTGGCCGGGGCCGAAACAGGGCCAGTCCTGCGCATGTCGGCCAGTGATCTGGCCTTGGCCCCGGTGGCGCTGCGCAATGCATCAACCGCCCCGATAGAGGTGACGCTGACAACATTTGGTGCCACCCGTGGTGACACGCAAGCCACCGGATATGGGTACCGGATGACGCGGGATTATTACAGCATGGACGGCGCGCCTTTGTCGCCGGATCGCAGCACAATCGGCACCCGTATGGTTGCTGTGCTGACAATCACCCCGACTGATGCCACTGGCGCACGTTTGATGGTGGATGATCCGCTGCCCGCCGGGTTTGAGATTGACAATCCCAACCTGCTGAATGCGGGCGATATCGCCGCGCTGGACTGGCTTGATCCGGCCTATGCCGAGCATGCCGAATTTCGTGCGGACCGGTTTCTGGCTGCTGTGGACTGGCAATCAGATCGCCCCTTCACATTGGCCTACATCCTGCGCGCCGTATCACCGGGGGCGTATCACCACCCCGCCGCCTTGGTCGAGGATATGTACCGCCCTGAATACCGCGCAACCACGGCATCAGGCCGGGTTTCGGTCACGGATTAACCGCATGCGGCGGCTTTGGCCCTTTGCATTGGCGGCGGTGCTGTTGTGCGGCGCGGCGCTGCGCGATGCCGCAGATCGCTGGGTTGATGCGACCGACCTGCCCGGCACTGTCCCCGCAACCTCGATCGAGGTGCGGGACAGACACGGTGATCTGTTGCGCGCCTATACAGTGGCGGATGGCCGCTGGCGGCTAGGCATCCATGCCGATCAGGTTGATCCGCAGTTTATTGCCATGCTGTTGGCCTATGAGGATCGCCGCTTTCGCGATCATCGCGGCGTTGATCCGCTGGCCCTGATCCGCGCGGCCGGGCAAGCCATGCGGCAGGGGCGCATCGTGTCGGGCGGATCAACGCTGACCATGCAGGTTGCGCGTTTGCTGGAGGATACCGGAACGGGACAATGGCCTGGAAAGCTGCGCCAGATCCGTGTGGCGCTGGCGTTGGAGCGGCGCTTGCCCAAGACAGAGATCCTTGATCTCTATCTGACGCTGGCCCCCTATGGCGGCAATATCGAAGGGGTCCGCGCCGCCAGCCTGTCCTATTTCGGCAAGGAACCAACACGCCTGACACCCGCGCAAGCGGCGCTGCTGGTCAGCCTGCCGCAATCCCCCGAAGCGCGCCGCCCGGATCGCGCCAGCGATACCGCCCGCGCCGCCCGTGACAGGGTGCTGGAGCGGCTGGCCAACAGCGGCACCATCAGCGCGGAGACCGCGCAAGCGGCGACAAGCGAGCCTGTGCCCGCGCACCGCATCCCTTTTCCCGCGCTGGCGCCGCATCTGGCAGATCGTGCGCTGGCACATGCGCCCGGCACACAACGCCATGACCTGACGCTGGATGCTGCCCTGCAAGGCAAGCTGGAAATGCTGGCATCTGAGGCGCTGCAAGGGCTGGGCGCGCGCCTGTCCATCGCGCTGATTGTGGCTGACCACCGCAGCGGCGATATCCTTGCCTCGGTCGGGTCAGCCGGGCTGACCGATGATGCAAGGCAGGGCTATGTCGATATGACCACGGCCATGCGATCGCCCGGTTCAACCCTGAAACCGCTGGTCTATGCGCTGGCTTTTGACCGGGGGCTGGCGCATCCCGAAACATTGATCGATGACCGCCCCGTCGCCTTTGGCCGCTACGCGCCACAAAATTTTGACGGGCAGTTTCGCGGGGATATCCGCGTAGCCGAGGCGCTGCGCCTCTCGCTCAACATTCCTGTCGTGCGCCTGACCGAGGCATTGGGGCCTGCCAATCTGATGGCTGGCCTGTCGCGTGCCGGGGTCAAAACCGCGCTTCCCGCTGGTCAGCCGGGATTGGCCGTGGTGCTGGGGGGTGTTGGTGTCAGTCTGCAAGGGCTGGTGCAGCTTTACGCGGGGCTGGCCAATGGCGGAAAATCCATGCCGCTGCACTGGTCAACACATGCAGCTGCCGCCCCGCAGAACCAGATCGTCAGCCCCGCCGCTGCGTGGCAGGTGGGCCATATCCTTACCGGAATAGCCCCGCCAACAGGGGCCAGACAGATGCGACTGGCCTATAAAACCGGCACCTCTTATGGCCACCGCGATACCTGGGCCGTGGGGTTTGACGGGGCGCATGTGATTGGCGTCTGGATCGGACGGCCAGATGGCACGCCGGTGCCCGGCGCCTTTGGCGGTGATCTGGCAGCGCCCGTGCTGTTTCAGGCGTTTGGGCGGCTGAAATCGCGCGCCGATGCCCTGCCACCGCCGCCGCCCGACACGCTGATGGTGCCCAATGCCAGCCTGCCCTTGCCGCTGCAACGCTTTGGCGCGCGCAATGCCGCCCCGCTTGATCCGCCGCGTCTGGCCTTTCCGCCCGATGGGGCGCGGCTACCGCTGGGCGGGCAAGCGCTGGCGGTCAAGCTGCGCGATGGCGTGCCGCCCTTTACATGGCTGGCAGATGGCGCACCGCTGCTGGTTGGCACCCACCGCCGCGAGGCGGCGCTGGACGGGCTGGGCGCCGGTCACGTGACCCTGTCGGTGATCGACGCGGCAGGCCGCGCCGATCGCGTGCATATCGTGCTGGAATAGCGCGGATCAGATCCGCTCGATCGCCAAGGCGATACCCTGACCGCCGCCAATGCACATGGTGATCAGGGCGCGTTTGCCGCCAATCCGCTCCAGTTCGGCCAGCGCCTTGATCGTGATGATCGCCCCCGTCGCGCCCACCGGATGGCCCAGCGCAATTGCGCCGCCATTGGGGTTCACGATGGCCGGGTCCAACCCCAGAGCGCGATTGACGGCCACCGCCTGCGCGGCAAATGCCTCGTTGCTTTCAACCACATCGAAGTCGCTGGCTTTCAGCCCGGTCCTGGCCAGCAGCGCCTCGACAGCGGGCACTGGGCCGATGCCCATCACTTCGGGCCGCACGCCTGCATGGGCATAGCCCAGAATACGCGCGCGGGGTTTCAGACCTGCTTTTTCCGCGGCATCCGCACGCGCCAGCACCAGTGCCGCCGCCCCGTCATTGATACCCGATGCATTGCCCGCTGTGACCGATCCGTCCTTTTTGAACACGGCTTTCAGCCCGGCCAGCGCCTCCAGGCTGGTGGCTTTGGGATGTTCATCGGTGTCAAAGGCCACCTTTTGCCGCTTGACCATCACCTCAACCGGGACGATCTGATCGCGGAACCGCCCCTCGCTGATGGCACGGGCGGCGCGCACCTGACTTTCCATCGCGAACGCATCCTGATCTTCGCGGCTGACCCCATGTTCGCCCGCAACATTTTCTGCCGTCACCCCCATATGGCCAGAGCCAAAGGGGCAGTTCAGCGTGCCCAGCAGCATATCAAGCGTGCGGATGTCACCCATCTTGGCGCCCCACCGCTGATCCGGCACAATATAGGGCGCGCGGCTCATGCTCTCAGAACCACCTGCCAGACCGAATTGCGCATCCCCCAGCATCAGCGACTGGATGACCGAGACAATCGCCTGCGCCCCCGATCCGCAGAGGCGGTTCACGTTCATCGCCGGCACTGAATCAGGGATACCCGCCTGCATCGCCGCCACGCGGGACAGATACATATCCTTGGGTTCGGTATTGATCACATTGCCAAAGACCACATGGCCGATCTGCCCGCCTTCCACACCAGAGCGCGCCAGCGCCTCACGCGCGACAAGCGCGCCCAGTTCGGTGGGTGGCGTTGCGGCCAGCGCCCCGCCGAAGGTGCCAATGGCGGTGCGGGCTCCATCGAGAATGACGATATCGGTCATGGCTTTCCTCTTGTTCTTTGGATTGGATCACGCAGTGGTGTTTCCCGCGATTGACGCAAAGTCAATCCTTTGCCCCATAGAAACGTCCCGTCACGCCTGCAAAGGGCGGCGGCCATCGCGCTGCAGCGTCCAGACGCGCCCCTCCTCGAACACAGCTATGGTCAGCGGGCGGCCATAGCCTGCGCCGCTGTCCAGATTGATCCGGTTGCCGTAATGCGCCGGAGCCTCCAGCGCGGTGTGACCATGCACAACCATGAACGGGTGCGGCTGCGTATGGTCCAGAAAAGGATCCCGTATCCACAGCAGATCATCCTCGGCCTGATCGGGCAGCGCGACACCGGGCGCGATACCGGCATGCACGAACAGCAGATCACCCACCTGATGAACCAGCGGCAAGCCTTGCAGAAAACGCAGATGCGCGGCGGGAACAGCCGCGCGGGCATCGGCGGCAAGATCACCCACCGGGCGACGATGCAGGCCTGTCACCCCGTAAGATGCCAGCGTCGCCGCCCCGCCCAAACGCTGGTGCAGCCAGCTGACGCCGGACTTGATGCGCGCATCATGGATGCGACCATCCTCCAGAAAGCGGCAGAACATGCGGTCATGATTACCCTTCAGCACAACCCAGTTGCGCCCTGATGCCTGCCCTTGCAAGAATGTGTCGATCACAGCGCGGCTGCCGGGGCCACGATCCACCAGATCGCCAAGGCTGATCAGCGGCGCATCCGCCCCGCCATCCGCCGCAATCCGGTCAAGCGCGGTTTCCAGCATGGCAATCTGTCCGTGCAAATCACCGATGACGTAAAGGGGCTGTGACATTGGCTGACCTGTCTGTTGGGACCATCCCCCGGCAGGTAGCGCCAATTGAACCGGACCGGAAGACCAAAGCCCATAATACGCAAAACGCCGCCCCCATTGGGGGGCGGCGGTCTGAACTGACAGATCCTCTGGATCAGTTCACGTCAAATTCAAGCGGTTTGACCTGTTTGAACATGCCCGTGTCCTGCAACTGCTTGATCACGCCGGGATCAACAGCGCCATCGACATAGAGAATGGCAATCGCCTCGCCACCCGCAGCGGAGCGGCCAAGCGTGAAATTGGCGATGTTCACGCCCGCCTTGCCCATGGTCATGCCCAGCATCCCGATGATGCCGGGGACATCCTCGTTGGTGGTATAGAGCATATGCGCGCCCACCTCGGCATCGATATTGATACCCTTGATCTGGATGAATCGCGGCTTGCCATCGCTGAACACGGTGCCCGCGATGGAACGCTCACGATGCTCGGTCACAACAGTGACTTTGATATAGCCGTCAAATGCGCCCGATTTATCCTGATTGGTGGTCGAGATCTTGATACCGCGCTCTTTGGCGATGAATGGCGCGCTGACCATGTTCACATCGGGATTCACCTTTTTCATGATCCCCGCCACCACGGCCGAGTTCAGCGCCGCAAGGTTCATCTCGGACACGACACCATCATAAAGGATGTTGATCGCCTTGATCGGTTCTTCGGTCATCTGGCCGATAAAGCTGCCCAGATGGCCTGCCAGCTTGACCCATGGGCCCATCACCTTGGCCTCTTCCGCTGTCACGGACGGCATGTTGAGCGCATTGGTCACGGCCCCTGTCAGCAGGAAATCGGCCATTTGTTCCGCCACTTGCAAGGCCACGTTTTCCTGTGCTTCGGTGGTTGCCGCGCCCAGATGCGGGGTGCAGACCACGTTGGGCAGGCCGAAAAGCGGGTTCTCGGTGGCGGGTTCTTCGGCGAACACGTCAAAGGCCACGCCCGCGACATGGCCCGATGTCAGCAGATCGGCCAGCGCCTGCTCATCCACCAGACCACCGCGCGCGCAGTTGATGATCCGCACGCCCGGCTTGGTTTTGCCAAGGTTCTCGCGGCTCAGGATATTGCGGGTGCTGTCGGTCAGCGGGACATGCAGGGTGATGAAATCGGCGCGCTTGAGCAGTTCCTCAAGATCGACCTTTTCGACATGCATCTTGGCGGCTTTTTCATCCGAGAGATAGGGATCATAAGCGATCACCTTCATATGCAGCCCGCGCGCACGGTCACACACGATGCCGCCGATATTGCCCGCGCCGATCACGCCAAGGGTCTTGCCCGTCAGCTCGACCCCCATGAATTTCGATTTTTCCCATTTGCCTGCATGGGTAGAGGCTGACGCCTCAGGGATTTGGCGGGCAACGGCGAACATCATCGCGATGGCATGTTCGGCGGTGGTGATCATGTTGCCAAACGGCGTGTTCATCACGATCACACCCTTTTTGCTGGCCGCTTCCTTATCGACGTTGTCCACACCGATCCCGGCGCGGCCCACGACCTTGAGGTTGGTTGCCGCCTCCAGCACCTTTTCCGTCACCTTGGTGGCAGAGCGGATCGCCAGACCATCGTAATTGCCGATGATGTCCAACAGCTTTTCCTTGTCCTTGCCCAGTTTGGGCTGGAAATCCACGTCAATCCCGCGATCGCGGAAAATCTGGACGGCGGCATCGGACAATTCGTCAGAGATGAGAACTTTGGGAGCCATGTGATTGGTCCTTTGATGATATGAAAAGGGGGATGCGCGGGGCGCGCGCATCCGGCATTTTGCGCGGATCAGGCGGCTTGGGTCTGGGCTGCGATCTCAGCCTCGAACGCCCATTCCAGCCAAGGCAGAAGGGCTTTGACATCAGCCGTTTCCACCGTGCCGCCGCACCAGATCCGCAGACCGGCAGGCGCATCGCGGTAGGCGCCGATATCCAGCGCCACGCCTTCGGATTCAAGCCGCTTGGCCACGGCCTTGGCAAAGGCGGCCCCATCGCTGATGCGGTCATCGGTGAATTTCAGACAGACGGATGTGTTGGACCGTGTCGCCGGATCAACCGCCAGATTGGCGATCCATGCGCGGCTTTCGCAGAAATCCCAGATAGCACCTGCATTGGCATCAGCCCGCGCCATCAGCCCCTTAAGGCCGCCCACGGATTTTGCCCAATCCAGCGCGACCAGATAATCCTCAACCGCAAGCATGGAGGGGGTGTTGATCGTCTCGCCGACAAAAATCCCCTCGATCAGTTTTCCACCTTTGGTCAGGCGGAAAATCTTGGGCAGCGGCCATGCGGGGGTATAGCTTTCCAGCCGTTCAACCGCACGGGGTGACAGGATCAGGATACCATGCGCCGCCTCGCCGCCCAGCACTTTTTGCCAGCTGAAGGTGGTCACATCCAGCTTGTCCCAAGGTAAATCCTGCGCGAAGGCGGCAGATGTTGCATCACAGAGCGTCAGCCCCTTGCGATCTGCCGGGATTGCATCGCCATTGGGCATCCGCACGCCGGATGTGGTGCCGTTCCATGTAAAGCACACGTCATGATCATAGTTGAGCGCGGCCATATCCACGATCTCGCCATAGGATGCCTCATGCACAGTGGCGTCGATCTTGAGCTGTTTGACCGCATCGGTCACCCAGCCCGCGCCAAAGCTTTCCCAAGCCACCATATGGGCGGGGCGTTCGCCCAGCATGGTCCACATCGCCATCTCATAGGCACCCGTGTCCGAGGCAGGCACGATCCCGATACGGTAATCGGCAGGCACGCCCAAAATCTCGCGTGTGCCCTCGATGGCCGCTTTCAGCTTGGCCTTGCCAACGCCTGCGCGGTGACTGCGGCCCAATGGCGCATCTGCCAGCAAATCAAGCGAGAATGTGGGGATTTTGGCACAGGGGCCGGATGAAAACCGCGGATCGGCCGGCCGCGATGCCGGTTTTGTCGTCGTCATTGATGCTATCCTTCCAGATAAGCGCCCCCCGTTGGGGAGGGGTGTCCCGCCGTCGGAAATAGAAGGGTTCAGGCGCTTTCACAACGGGGAAAATGCGGCTATAGCGCCGCATCCCGCGCAATTTGCGACATCACCATCCACGATCGGAAACTTGCCCATGTTTATTGCCACCGTTCTTGCCAATCCTCAGGCGCGCAATCTGGAGGGTAGCCTGCTGGACAGCCTGCGCAACGCATGGGGTGGCGGGGATGTGGTCTGGCTCAACCCGGACGAGGCGGCAGAGTTCGCGCTGCCTGCCATGCCGGACAATCGCTGGCAGGTCTGGGCGGATCTGCAAGGCATGGGGCTGGATCTGGTGGTGCAGCC
This sequence comes from Rhodobacterales bacterium, assembly GCA_047921315.1. Classification (GTDB taxonomy): domain Bacteria; phylum Pseudomonadota; class Alphaproteobacteria; order Rhodobacterales; family Rhodobacteraceae; genus Seohaeicola. The sequence continues at coordinate 49,424 of JBLRWJ010000006.1, forward strand.
TGCGCATGGGCGGCGCAAGCAGATGTTGCTGGCCGATATGGACAGCACGATGATCCAGCAGGAATGCATTGACGAACTGGCCGATATGGCCGGCGTTGGCGCGCATGTGGCGGGCATCACCGCCCGCGCCATGAATGGCGAGTTGGATTTCGAGGCGGCGTTGCTGGAACGTGTGGCCCTGCTGCAAGGGCTGGATGAGGCGGTGATTGCCCAAGTGATCGCCGAGCGGATCACCTTTATGCCCGGCGGTGCAGCCTTGGTGGCCACGATGAAGGCGCATGGCGGCTATGCCGCGCTTGTTTCCGGCGGGTTCACCGCCTTTACCGCCCGCGTGGCCGCGGTGTTGGGCTTTGATGAGAACCGCGCGAATACGCTGCTGGTGGCGGATGGCAAGCTGACAGGCGATGTCGCGCGGCCCATTCTGGGGCGGCAAGCCAAGATCGAGGCGTTGGAACAGATCACCGCCCGTCTTGGCCTGACAGAGGCCGAGGTGATTGCCGTGGGCGATGGTGCCAATGATCTGGGCATGCTGGCGCGCGCAGGCAGCGGCGTGGCGTTGCACGCCAAGCCAAGCGTCGCGGCGCAATGCGATATCCGTATCAATCACGGCGACCTGAGCGCGCTTTTGTATCTGCAGGGCTATGCGGTCGCTGATTTCGTGACGCCTGCGTAAAGGCATATTGCTGTATCAAAGGCCGCGCATCCACCGCCTCCGGTCACCCGCAGCATTTCATGGCATCATATGCCGCCGCGTTTTTTGCCGCAGAGCTACCGAAATCGTAACCGTAAGACCTCTGCATGACACCGGCGATCTGGTTCTGACGGTGGATCATGGCCTACACCCCGTCCGCTGGACGGGCGCGCGCAAGGTTGCGGGCATGGGAGGCGCGGATTCTGGTGCCCCACCGGGGACAAACCACGCCGATCCCGTAACAGGAACCGATCCGGGGCAAGGACCAAAGCCCGTTTACCCCGGATGCATGGCGAAACCTGCCATGGCTAAACGCCTGCGCCATGGCTTTGCAGCCTCGGATCAGTGTCACAGCATCGCCAATGGCCCGCCAACAATCGCAGAATATACCAAGCGGCGGCTTGTGACGGCTTGTGTAATACCTAAAATTTTGTTAAGCTTTAACAGTAACGATTATCCTTTGTACGGCAAATCCTGGGGGACTTGTTGTAAAGGATTGAAAATGCCAACTGTCGAGCTTTTCGTCACGGGCGACGAGATCGGAACATTCTCCAGCATAGAGTCATATGGCAATGCGAACGGTGTTCAAGTCACGTTGAACGAGGTGCAGCCCTTGGGCGCGTCCACCGATGTGTTCCGAATTGTGGTGCGTCAGGTCAACGAGAATGACGATCTGTTCCGCAATGGGGAATTTGTCGACATCTATGCTTGGCCGGACACTGATCCGCCCTCTGCGCCGATCTATTCCTCACTGTCCCCGCAGCATGACAGCTTTCAGGGGCGCGCCTCTTCGGCCGAGCACCAGATTTTCAGCGGTGCAAATATCGTGTTCGACCTGAACGGCATCACCGCAGGAACCATGCAATACGGGCCGGGGTTTGACCCGCCCCGCGATCAGCAACTGTCATTCAACAGCTTTTCGTCAGACGCGCCCAGCTTTCCCTGCTATGCTGCCGGAACATTGATTGCGGCCGAGGGCGGGCCAGTGCCGGTTGAGCAACTCAAAACCGGCGATCTGGTTCTGACAGCGGATAACGGCCTGCAGCCGATCCGCTGGGCAGGGGCGCGCAAAGTGTCCGGGACGGGACATCTGGCCCCGATCCTGATCAAGGCCGGGGCTTTGGGCAATGACCGCGATCTGCTGGTCTCGCCGCAACATCGCATGATGGTGCAGGATTGGCGGAGCGAGGTGTATTTCGGGGATGCACAGGTTCTGGTGGCCGCTAAACACCTGATAAACGGCACAACCATCACGCCATCGCCACGGGCGCAGATCACCTATGTCCATCTGGCCTTTGACCGGCATGAAGTGATCTTTGCCGAAGGGTGCCCCAGTGAAAGCCTGCATCTGGCTGCCGAGGCGCTGGCAGCACTGGACCGCGACAGTTTGGCCGAATTGCACAGCATCTTTCCCGAACTGGCGGCGCATATGCCCCATCTGAAAACCGCGCGGGGCTGTTTGCGGGCATGGGAGGGGCGGCTGGTGGCGTGATCCTGCGTAACCGCCCGCTCCAGTCGCCCGCCACCATGCCCCCCCGCATCCCGTGCGTTTCAGGCAAAGGCGGCACCGGGGCGGATCATGCCTGTTTCAATCCCGCGCCAGTTGCGGATGGGCGCGTTCAGGCGTTTACGCGTGGCCGGATGATCCGCATCCAGCAGGCCAAGCCGCACCAATATCGCGGCAATCGCACATTCAGCACCGCGCGTTGCGCCATCGGTGATCTTGAGAGCGACACCCAGTTTCCGCTCCGGTATGATGGCGATGAAAAACGCCTCGGCCCCGGTTTTCAGGGCCACACGCCCCTGCATGGCGCGCATCAACTCGGTACAGGCGCGCCCCTCACCTGCGACCAGTTCGGGAAAGGCGGTCATCGCCTGCACAAGCCGCGCCGCCGCACCTGCCTGACCGGTATCCCCCTCCCTTGCGGCTGCAAAAAACGCCATCGCCCGCGCCATACCGTGCAAGGTGGTGGCAAAATTGGGGGCAGAACACCCGTCAATCCCATAGCCGGGGCTGGCCGCATCCGTCACCTGTTCAAACGCCTCCAGACAGGCGCGTTGCACCGGATGATCCGGCGCGACATAATCCGCATGACCACCGATATGGCGGTTCAGTGTCAGAAAGCCTGCATGTTTGCCCGAACAGTTGTTGTGGATCTGGCACGGCTTGGCCCCTGCCCTGATCAGCCCCTCTTTGGCGGTGGTGTCAGATGGTTCCTGCGCCCCGCAGCGGAAATCATCCTGTTCACAACCGATATGGTCCAGCCATGCCTGCACCCTGTCTGTATGGATCGCAGCGCCCTGATGGCTGGCGCAGGCCAGCGCCAGATGTTCAGGGCGCAAACCCACGGCATCAGCAGCCCCGCTGGTAATGAGCGGCAAGCCCTGAATCATCTTGGCCGATGAGCGCGGCAGCACAGTCGCCAGCGGATCGCCCCATGCCTCGACAATGTCACCGGCAGCATCGCAGATCACCGCATGACCATGATGCACGCTTTCCAGAAAGGGGCCGCGCCAGATCTCGGCCATGCAAACAGGGGGGGTCATTCATTTCTCCTTCGTCAACTCTGCGCGAGACAGGCATGACAGCCTGCGATTTTCCGCCAACCGGTCTTTCGTCTGTGGCAGAGTTCAGGCTATTGTAGCAAGGTCGAGAAGGGAATGGGGCGCGCGCGAATGTCGAATACGGCACGCAGGCCCTGCGGAACACTTGAGGCAAAATCGGCTTGGAGGCTGAAGGAATGACATCAAAATTGGCGCATCGCTGGCTCCTGTCCGGTGTCGGGGCTGTAATGATCCTGACGGCGACAGGCGCATGGGCGCAACAGATAAGCAACAATCAGGTTGCGGCAGAAACAGACTGGAGCGTGTTTGAGGATGCTGACCCCAAAGAATGCTGGGCTGTGTCGTCACCAAAAGAAACGGTGAACACCCGCGACGGACGTGTCGTTGCGGTGCAACGCGGTGATATCTTGTTGATGACCTTCTATCGCCCCGCAGCGGGCGTGAATGGTCAGGTCACCTTTACCGGCGGCTATCCGTTTGCATCGGGGTCCACGGTGAACATGAATATCAGCAATACCGAGTTTGAACTGTTCACCGAAGGCAACTGGGCTTGGCCTGCCTCTGCCGAGGATGATGCCAAGATCATCGCGGCGATGAAGGGCGGGGCCACGGCGATCCTGACCGGACGCTCCAGCCGGGGCACCGTAACCAAGGATAACTTTTCCTTGCTGGGCTACACAGCTGCCACGGAAGAGGCCGCGCGCCGCTGTCAATAAACCTGCTGTATCACCGAAAATCGCAGCCACATGCAGGGCGGCCCTTTGCGGGGCTGCCTTTTGCATTTGAAACTTGTCTTTGGATTCGGCGTCCGAATCCTGTATGCGCCGTGTTTGTTCCAAAGGATTCCATAGCCGATGACCGCCACCGCCCCGATCACCCAAGATGTGATGACCCTGCCGCGCAAACTGCCGGACGGACCTGTTAACCTTGTCGGATTGACACGGGATGGCATGCGTGACGCGCTGATTGCGCATGGCACGCCCGAAAAGCAGGCCAAAATGCGTGTGGGCCAGATCTGGCAGTGGATCTATCAGAAAGGCGTGCGCGATTTTGACCAGATGACCAATCTGGCCAAGGCCTATCGCGCCGATCTTGCCCGGCATTTCACGATCCAGATCCCCGAAGTGGTGACGCGGCAACTCTCTGAGGATGGCACCCGCAAATATCTGGTGCGTATCGCCGGCGGACACGAGGTTGAGGTTGTCTATATCCCCGAAGAAGGGCGCGGCACCTTGTGCATTTCGTCTCAGGTCGGGTGCACGCTGACCTGTTCGTTCTGCCATACCGGCACGCAGAAACTGGTGCGCAATCTGACCGCCGCCGAAATTGTCGGGCAGGTGATGGTGGCGCGCGATGATCTGGGCGAATGGCCCGAACCGGGGCGCAATCCCAAGGACGAACAGCGCCTGTTGTCCAATATCGTGCTGATGGGCATGGGCGAGCCGCTGTATAATTTCGACAATGTCCGCGATGCGATGAAAATTGCGATGGACCCCGAAGGCATCAGCCTGAGCCGCCGCCGCATCACGTTGTCCACATCGGGCGTGGTGCCGGAAATTGCACGCACAGCGCAGGAAATCGGCTGTTTGCTGGCCGTCAGCTTTCACGCCACCACGGATGAGGTGCGCGATAAACTGGTGCCGATCAACAAACGCTGGAACATCGAAACCCTGTTGGCGGCGCTGCGCGACTATCCCAAAGTGTCCAATTCCGAGCGGATCACCTTTGAATATGTGATGCTGGCCGGGGTGAATGACAGCGATGAGGATGCCCGCCGTCTGGTCAAGCTGATCGAGGGGATTCCGGCCAAGATCAACCTGATCCCGTTCAACGAATGGCCCGGCGCGCCCTATAAACGCTCCTCCGGCAACCGGATCCATGCCTTTGCCGATATCATCTACAAAGCAGGCTATGCCAGCCCGATCCGCACCCCGCGCGGCGAGGATATCATGGCCGCCTGCGGGCAGTTGAAATCGGCCACCGAACGCGCCCGCAAATCCCGCGCCCAGATCGAAAGCGAAACAGGGCTGCGGTAATCCCAAAAGACAGGCTGGCCAACTTCCGGGATTGACCGCCAATCGTGACCAATGCGATCAGCCTGCCTTAATTGTTTCAGATTGCCCCGCAATCGCCCAAATCTAGTGGATTGAGCGCGACGAAGGAGTCCGAATTGGGATTCCCTTCAGGCTTTC
>JBLRWJ010000007.1:0-14714 GCA_047921315.1 Rhodobacterales bacterium
TGGCAGGGTCGTCCCGACTGGTGGGCCCTGACCAAGGAATCGCTCAACCTGTATTGGGTGATCGGCTATTTCGTGTTTCTGTTCGCGTGGCGTTTTATCGTGATGAGCGATCAATACACGCTGGCGCAATCCTTCAGCGGGTCTTTTCCATTCGTGATCCTTGGTGCCATCACCTGCGGTTTGTTGATGATCACCGCCTATGTGCAGGCGCGCGCCACTGTCTATACGATCACCAACCGCAGGGTTGCGATGCGCATTGGTGCGGCGCTGACAGTGACACTGAACCTGCCTTATACGCAGATCGCCAATGCCACGCTGGACCTGCGTAAAAGCGGGACAGGCACCATCGCGCTGGACCTGATCGGCGACAACAAACTGTCCTATCTGGTGTGCTGGCCGCATGTGCGCCCTTGGGTGATGCGTCAAACGCAACCTGCGCTGCGCTGCATCCCGGATGCCGCCAATATCGCCAATATGCTGAGCGATGCCGCTGAAAAGCGCGTCTCCAGTCCAGTGATCACCCGCACCCAAGCGGCAGCACCACAGCACGGCACCGCAGCCGTTGCGGCGGAATAAGGAGACACCGATGACGATGCCCGTGCACGCCTATAAAACAAGGCCAGAGGTTGATCTGATCCCGCGCTTTCTGGGGCGCAGCCTGACGGCGGTTGTCCTGATCACGCTGGCTTTGGTCACGATGGCCAGCCTGACGGATCGCCCGTTGGAAGCGATGCCCCCACAAGAGGTGGTTGTGGCCGAGCGGATGATCACCCTGTCAGGTGACATGAGCGGTGCCGCCACCGTGATGGATGCCAGCGGACAGGTGATCGCCACGCTGACGCCTGAACAGGGCGGATTCATCTCTGGCGTTTACCGCGTTCTGGTGCGCGAACGCACCAAGCATGGTGTGGCCATTGATGGGCCGCTGCGGCTGGTGCGCACAGAGCATAACCGCATTGCTATCTACGATGACACGACCGGATGGAGAGCGGACCTTATGGGGTTCGGTCTTACAAACACCAGGGCCTTCGCCAGGCTGCTGGATTGATATCGAAAAGGGAACCGATATGGGACTACTGACAAAAGAGGTTGAACACGCCCCCTGCACTGTCGAAGTGAGCCACAGGTTTGAAAGCCTGCATGCCCACGTCAAATTCAACAATGGCGCCGTGATCTATCCGGGGGATGAGGTCAAGGTGCATGGACCACAGATTATGGCCCCCTACGGCGAGGTGGTGATTGAGGATCGCGAAGCCACAATCATCCGCGCCAGCAAACTTGAACGTCTATGGACGCGCATGACGGGCGATTTTGAATTCATGGAACTGTGCGAGTTCTCATTCTCTGAGGAGGCAACGCTATGAATGTCCATTCCGCCGATGCCCTGACAGCCGAAGAGGCCCTTGCCACGCAAGAGGCCGCTCAGGAAAAATTCGACAGCGAGACCGCAACGCAGGTTGCAATGCAGGATACGTTGCTGACGCCGCGTTTCTACACCACCGATTTTGATGAGATGGACGCGATTGATGTATCCCCCGTGCGCGCGGAATGGGACAAGCTGATCGACCAGATGAAAAGCGACCCGAACCGCGGCCATTTCAAGAAAAACGAAAACTGGGACCATGTCGATTGGGACGCGATGGAGCCAAAGCTGAAAAAGGAATTCCTCGATTTCCTGATCAGCTCCTGCACCGCCGAGTTTTCGGGCTGTGTGCTTTATAAAGAAATGAAGCGGCGCGGCAGCAATGCCGATATCACGCAACTGTTCCAGCTTATGGCGCGGGATGAGGCGCGGCATGCAGGGTTCATCAACGATGCGCTGCGTGAAGCAGGTGTTGCCGTGAACCTTGGCTTTCTGACGCAGAAAAAGAAATACACCTATTTCCGGCCCAAATTTATCTATTACGCCACATATCTGTCTGAAAAGATCGGCTATGCCCGCTATATCACGATCTTCCGGCATCTTGAGGCAAACCCCGAATTCCGGTTTCACCCCATCTTCAAATGGTTCGAGGAATGGTGCAACGATGAGTTCAGCCATGGTGAGGCATTTGCCCTGCTGATGAAGACCGATCCGAAACTGACCAGCGGCATGAATGTGCTGTGGATCAAGTTCTTCCTGACAGCTGTTTATTCCACCATGTATGTGCGTGATCATCAGCGCCCCGCATTCCATAAGGCGCTGGGCGTTGATCCTGACTGGTATGCGCATGAGGTGTTCACCAAAACATCAGCCCTGTCGCAGCAGATCTTTCCGATCACGCTGGATATTGAACATCCCCGCTGGCAGCGCGGTCTGGTGCGGCTGCAAAAGGCCAATGCCGATCTTGCGCGCGCCAAAACGCAGACCGGACTTGGTGCTGCGGTTAACCGTCTGACCTCTCAGGCGCGGGCCGCGGCGGCTTTTGTATCGCTGTTCACAATCCCGTCCAAGAAGCACAAGGTGCCTGAAGTGACCCGGATGGAGCCGGCTTACTGATGTTGGAAAACCCATGGATCGCCGGCCTTGCGGCCCTGTTTGTCTGGTGGTTTTCCACCGGGGTGATCCTGATGGCCGTGCGCTATGCCGACAGGCACGGCGCACGGGCCTGCAATATGGCGACATGGGCGGCGTTACCCGTTTTTGGCTTTGGCCTGTGGGGGCTGTATTCCAGCTTTGACAACGGGTCAGTCGCCGGGGCCTATATGGCCTTTCTCTCTGCAATCGCTGTCTGGGGCTGGATCGAACTGGCCTTTCTGACAGGCATCATCACTGGCCCGAACGCCCATCCCTGCCCCGACAAACTCCCCGAATGGGAGCGGTTCATTCGCGCTTGGGGCACGATCGCCTATCATGAGATGCTATTGGTCGCCACCATGATCCTGATCGTGACTGTCGGTTGGGGCGCGGAAAACGCCTTTGGTCTGTGGACATTCGTGGTGCTGTTCTTTGCCCGCGTTTCGGCCAAGCTGAACCTGTTTTTTGGCGTGCCCAAGATCAATGTTGAATTCATCCCCAGCCCGCTGGCGCATCTGCCCAGCCATTTCCGCTTGTCGCGGCTGAACTGGGTGTTTCCCTTTTCGGTCACGGCGCTGACATTTGCCGTTGCTTGCTGGCTGGAGCGGCTATGGGCCGTGTCGACACCCGGCGATATTGCCGGGTTTGCCTTGCTGACCGCCATCACCAGCCTTGCCCTGCTGGAGCATTGGCTGATGGTCTTGCCGCTGCCTGACGAGAAACTCTGGCGCTGGATGTTGCCTGCGCCCAAACCTGACCACCCGAACACAGTACCGTTGAGAAAACCATAAGAAACGAGGACGCCCATGGACTTTGACACACTGTTCCAAAGCCAGCTTGACGCATTGAAAGCCGAAGGCAATTACCGCATCTTTGCCGAGCTTGAGCGCAAACGTGGGCAGTTCCCCCGCGCCATCAGCCATAGCGAGAATACACCCGAACAGGTCACTGTCTGGTGTTCCAACGATTATCTTGGCATGGGCCAGCACCCTGTCGTGATTGACGCGATGAAAGCCGCCGTGGACAGTTTCGGCGCCGGTGCCGGTGGCACGCGCAATATCTCTGGCACCAATCACGCGCATCTTTTGCTGGAACGTGAGCTGGCCGATCTTCACGGCAAGGAATCGGCGCTGCTGTTCACCTCCGGGTATGTCTCGAACTGGGCCGCTCTCAGCACGCTGGGGTCACGCCTGCCCGATTGCATCATCCTGTCGGATGAGCTGAACCATGCCAGCATGATCGAGGGTATCCGCCACAGCCGCGCCAAAAAGGTGATCTGGCGGCATAATGACCCTGCTGATCTGGATCGCAAACTTGCTGCTTTGCCTGCCAATGCGCCAAAGATCGTTGCGTTTGAATCTGTTTATTCGATGGATGGCGATATCGCCCCCATCCGCGAGATCATCGAGGTGGCCGAAAAGCATGGCGCAATGACCTATCTGGATGAGGTGCACGCCGTTGGCATGTATGGCCCACGCGGCGGTGGCGTGGCCGAGCGTGAGGGCCTGATGGATCGTATCACCCTGATCGAGGGCACGCTTGGCAAGGCCTTTGGTGTTGTGGGTGGCTATATCACCGGATCAGCCGCGCTGTGTGATTTTATCCGCTCTTTCGCCAGCGGGTTTATCTTTACCACTGCGTTGCCTCCGGCTGTTGCGGCGGCGGCACAGGCCAGCATCGCGCATCTGAAAACCTCATCCTCTGAGCGCGCCGCGCAACAGCGCCAAGTGGCCCGCCTGCGCGCCATGTTGGACCGCGCCGGGATTCCGCATCTCGACAATGAGAGCCATATCATCCCGGTGATGATCAAAGACCCGGTCAAATGCCGCCAACTGGCCGATATCCTGATGCAGGATTTCGGGATCTATGTGCAGCCGATCAATTACCCGACTGTGCCCAAGGGCACCGAACGCCTGCGCTTTACCCCTTCGCCCTATCATAGCGATGCCGATATCGACCATCTGGTGGCCGCGCTGACAACCCTGTGGAAGCGTTGCGCGATTGCCCACGCTGTCGCCTGATCACAACCGATCCAACGTTCAAAGGCAGTCCCCGAAACGGGGGCTGCATTTCGTCAATGTGAGGGGCGATCACAACTTCAGGCGACCATGCCGCGATTATAGCGGTTTTCCAACAGCTTGAAGGCCAGCGCGATCAGGCCCGCAATCACCATATAGATCAGGGCAAGCAGCAAAAGTGGTTCATAGATGATGAACGTATCTTGCCGCACCCGGCTGGCGACAGCATAGATATCAATCACCGTGATCGTCGCCACCAGTGGTGTGGCCTTCATCTGCAACACGGTCTCACCGCCTAATGTCGGGATGGCGCGCTGCAAGGCTTGCGGAAACCAGATGCGCCGGAAAATGGCAAAGCGGCCCATACCCATGGCGCGCGCGGCCTCAAGCTGACCACCGGGTACAGAGCGGAACGCACCGCGCATCACCTCACCTTCATATCCCGCAAAGCTGAGGCTGAGCGCCAGAAGCGCATAGGGCCAAGCCTGCCGGAGATAGGGCCAAAGCTCGCTTTCGCGGATCAGCGGGAATTGCGGAAACAGGCTGCCAAGGCCGAAATAGATCAGCCACAGTTGCAACAACAAAGGCGTGCCCCGGATCACTGTGCAAAAAGCCCGTGCTGGCACAGCCAGAATGCGCGGCCCCGCTGCTTGCGCCAGCCCCAGCGGGACTGCCATGGCAAAGCCGATCACACAACTCAGTCCCAACAGCCACAAGGTGCGCCAGATGCCCTGTGCTGCCAAATCAGCATAACGCGGAATCCAGTGCCAGCGCATCGACATTGCAGCCCAGACGATGATCCCCATCGCAACGGCCATCATGATCAGACGGTGCGGCACCAGCACCTCTTGCGCGATACGGGTCATCCTGTGGCTCATCGCGCCGCATCCCCGCGCCTGTAGCGCGCCTCGATCCAGCCGAATATGCGGCCAGATACCAGTGTCATCAAAAGGTAAAGCGCACCGGCTGCCAGAAAGAAGGTGAAATAGGCCCGGGTTGATCCTGCCGCCTGCCGTGTTTCCAGCGTCAGTTCGGCAAAACCGACAATCGCCAGCAGCGCGGTGTCCTTGGTTGCGATCAGCCACAGATTCGACAAGCCGGGCAAGGCGAGCGGCAGCATCGCGGGAAACGTCACGCGCCGGAACGTCTTGACCGGACCCATGCCATAGGCGCGCGCCGCCTCAAGCTGACCGCGCGGCACCGACTGGATCGCGCCGCGCAACACCTCTGTGGCATAGGCCCCTTGCACCACGCCCAGCACCACAATGCCCGCAACCACACCGGATATTTCCACAGGCCGCTGCCCCATGGCGCGCAGCAACTGGTTCAACAGGTCGGTGCCTGCGTAATACAGGATCAGGATCAGGATCAGTTCCGGCACCGCGCGCACCACCACGGTATAAACCGCCAGCAGGTCGCGCATCACCGGCCCACCGTTCAGCTTGCCCAGCGCCCCGAATGTGCCGATCAGCAAACCCATGGCAAACGCACCGGCCGCGATCTGCAGGCTGGCCCATGCGCCGCGCAAAAGATTGCCCCCCCAACCCGGCGGCTGGAGGGACAAAAGACCGACCGAAGTCTCTAATCCCGGCCATATGGCATAAAGCCAGTCAATCACCCGTCAAAGGCCGGGTTCAGTTGCCATAGATCGACGTGGCAAAATAGCGTGCCGTGATCTCGTCATAGGTGCCGTCCTCAAGGATGGTCGCAATGCCGCGATTGATCGCCTCGCGCAGATCATCCTCGCCCTTGCGGATACCGGCCCCGACACCGGCGCCAAGGATATCCTCATCATGGGCAACCGCGCCCTTGACCTCGCAGCACTGACCGGCCTCGGTTGTCAGAAAATCATCCATGGCAAGGCTATCGGCCTGTGTCGCATCAATACGGCCAGCCGCCAGATCCTGATTGGCCTCATCCTGTGTCTGATAGGTGCGCAACTCTGTCTGACCTTCAAAATAGGTCTGCGCATAGGTTTGATGGATCGTTGAAACCTGCACGCCCAGAACCTTGCCGGCAAGGCTTTCGGGGCTGGCATCCATGTCGATATCACGCTGGCCCACAATAACGGTCGGGGTGTTGTAATAGGGATCGGAGAAATCGATCGTCTGCATCCGGTCTGCCGTGATCGACATGGATGCCATGATCGCATCGATCCTGCCTGAAATCAGCGCCGGGATGATGCCATCCCATGCGGTGGGCGTCAGCTCACACTCAAGTGCGGCGGCGGTGCAGACCGCATCGATGATCTCCACTTCCCAGCCAATCCAGTTTCCCGCAGCATCGGGGGAGGTGAAAGGGGGGTAGGGTTCGGCGGCAATGCCGATCCGCACTGTGTCGGCCTGTGCCAGACCGCTTGCCGCGAATATCGCTGTTGTCGCCGCAAGGGCCAATGTCTTCGGTGTCATGGTCATCTCCTCTGTTGAGCATCCGGGCGCTGGTTGCACCTCTTGATCATTGCGCGGCACCTGATGGATGCTGCGACAGATTTGTAGTTGTATCTGGTCAAAAACCTCGCAATTATGCAAGCGTATAATTTCAGCAGATCGTGAACAACATGCGCTTTGGTGCCGAAGACCGCTCTAAACCCCTTGCCCGTGTGATCATGCGCGCCCCCGGTGCCGCCATGGCCAAGGCCGATCCGGCGGATTGGCACTATGGTCCCGGGTTTGATCCTGTCCGCGCCGAGGTGCAGCATGCCGCGCTGGCCCAGATCGTGCAGAACAGTGGGGCGCAGGTTCATTGGATGCCGTCGGATGATGATGGGCTGTCAGATGCGGTTTTTGTGCAAGACCCGTCTTTTGTGACCCGGCATGGTGCGGTCATTCTGAACATGGGTAAGGCGCTGCGCCGCGGTGAACCTGATTTGCACGCTGCGGTCTACAAGGCGCTGGATGTGCCAGTGATCGGACGGTTGAACGGTGACCAGACTGTCGAATCAGGTGACTGTTTCTGGCTTGATCCAAAGGTGCTGGCGGTGGGCCGCGGTGCCCGCACAAATCAGGCCGGGATTACGGGGCTGGGCGATATTCTGCGCCCCTATGGTATTGCCGTGCAGGCCTATGACCTGCCGTGGTGGACCGGGCCAGAGGCCTGTTTGCACCTGATGTCGCTGGTTTCGCCGCTTGGTCCTGATATTGCGCTGGTCCATGCCCCCCTGCTGCCATATGCGCTTTGGTCCGACATGACAGCGCGCGGCTGGACCTTGCTGCAGGCGCCAGAAGATGAGTTTCTTGCCTCAGGCGGTCTGAACCTGAATGTGCTGGCGCTTGGCCCGCGTGATCTTGTCATGGTGGACGGGTTTCCAAAAACACGCCACCTGATGGAGCAGGCAGGCTGCCGCGTACAGGTATTTGCCGGTGACGCGCTATGTATTGCCTGTGAAGGTGGGCCAACCTGTCTGACAAGGCCAGTTCTGCGGGCATGACGGCGCGCCGCACCTATAAGCGCGAGGGCGAGGAAGCGCGGCGCAGCGCGCTGATCGAGGCCACGTTGGATTGCATCGCCGAAGGTGGGCCACAGGCCGCAACCGTGCGTGCCATCGCCTTGAGGGCGGGGGTAACGCAGGGTCTGATCAGGCACTATTTCGCCACAAAAGAAGATCTGATCGCCGCCGCCCATGAAACCCTGATGTCGCGCCTGACCGAGGCCAGCGCCGCGCGTCTGGATGAATTGCCTGCCGACCCACTGGCGCGCCTTGCGGGTTTCATCGCCAATGCAGTGTCCCCGCCGGTGGTTGATCCGCGCGCCATGGCGCTTTGGGCGGCCTCGGTTCAGCTGGTTCCGCGTGACGCGGCGATGCGCCATGTGCATGAGGCCACATATCTGGCTTTTCGTGACCGTCTTGAAAGCATGATCGCCGATGCCTTGCGTGCGACAGGGCAAGACCCCAGTGCCGCACAGACACGGCGACTGGCCATTGCCGGTAACGCGTTGCTGGATGGTTTGTGGATAGAGGCGTCGCTGCTGCCTGCGCATTTTGCCAGTGGTGAGATGCCTGCCATTGCGCTTGATGCGTTTGAACGCCTGCTTGATCTGACCTTTCCGGAGTAACCTATGCAATATGCCAGCGTCACCAACCGCCTTGCCGGGCTTGGCTCGGATAAATGGGTGCTCAGCAGTGCCGCCAACCGGCGTAAGCTGGCCGGACAAGAGGTGATCAACCTGACCATAGGTGAGCCTGATGTCGCCACGCCTGACAGCCTGATCCAGACCGCTGCGCGCGCTATGGCCGCGGGGCGGACCGGCTATTCCAACGGGCGCGGAGAGCCGCAGTTGCTGCAAGCACTGGCCGATAAATACAGCACCCTGACCGGGCGGGATATCGGGACAGACCGGTTCCTGTGTCTGCCGGGCACACAGACATCGCTCTATCTCGCGTTCATGGCGCTGTGCGAACCGGGATGCGAGGTTATCGTGGGCGATCCGATGTATGCCACATATGAGGGTCTGATCCGCGCCTCCGGGGCCATTCCGGTGCCTGTCACGCTGAAGCCAGAGCACGCCTTCCGCCTTCAAGCCGCTGATATCGAGGCAAAGATCACAGCTTCTACGCGTGTAATCCTGCTCAACACACCGCATAATCCGACCGGGGCCATCCTGCGCCCCGCTGATCTGGATGCGATCTGCGCGGTGGCGCGCGCGCATGATCTTTGGGTGATCTCGGATGAGGTTTATGGCGATCTGACCCATGGCAACGGGGTCTTTACCTCGGCTCTGGCCAACCCCGCTTTCGCAGAGCGGGTGATTGCCACGGCCTCAATCTCGAAATCGCATGCGGCGCCGGGGTTCCGGTCCGGCTGGCTGTGCGCATCAGCCGAATTCTGCACCCGTGCGCTACCTTTGTCAGAGACCATGCTGTTCGGCTCACAACCTTTCATCGCGGATATGACGGCGGCTGCGCTGGCCGCGCCGCCTGATCTGGCGCATGCCATGGCTGCACGCATGGCGCACCGCGCTGCCATCATCCACGATGCATTGGAGGGCGTGGCCGGTCTGCATGTGCATCGCCCCGAGGCAGGCATGTTTGCGCTGCTTGATATCCGCGCAATATGCGCGGATTCCCAGCGTTTCGCGCTGACCCTGCTGGAGGCAACAGGCGTTGCCGCCATGCCGGGCGCGTCCTTTGGTGCAGGTCTGGAGGGTTGGCTGCGCCTTGCGCTGAACGCCAGCGATCAGGACACGGCCACAGCATGTGACCGGATCATCGGTTTTGCCAAGACTTGGACAGCATGAAAACTGTTGCGCAACAGCTTGTGGACTGGCTCAAGTCACTGGGCGTGGAGGTGATTTTTGGTATCCCCGGTGTGCACACGATCGAGCTTTACCGCGCTTTGCCCGGGTCTGGCATCCGCCATGTGACCCCGCGCCATGAGGCTGGCGCTGGCTTTATGGCCGATGGCTATGCGCGTGTGTCAGGCCGCTTTGGGGTGGCGCTGGTGATTACCGGGCCGGGTCTGACCAATATTCTGACCCCTATGGCGCAGGCGCGCGCTGATTCTGTGCCGATGCTGGTCATCTCCGGTGTGAACCGGCGTGATACTTTGGGCAAGGGGCTGGGCTATCTGCACGAATTGCCGGATCAGTTGAGCTTGAGTGCCGCGCTTGGCCCCGCCTTTCATCTGGGGCAACCCGAAGATCTGCCCGCGATCATCCATCAGGCTGAACTGGCGCTGACCACAGGGCGCGGTGGGCCAGTGCATATCCAGATCCCGCTTGATCTGATGGCTGCAAAAGCGCCTGACTTTGACCTGACACATCCCGCACCCGGTGCCGCAGATCTGGCAATAGAGCAGGCCAACCGCCTTTTGCATCCTGCAAGATCGCCCGTGATCCTTGCCGGTGGAGGCTGCCGCCGCGCTGGCGCTGCGTTGCAATCGCTTGCCGAAAGGTTGGGCGCGCCAGTAGTTCTGACAACCAATGCACGCGGCTTGATGCATGATCATCCGCTTGTGGTGCCCGCCTCCCCCAGCCTTGCACCGGTGCGTGATCTGATCCGCAGCGCGGATCAGCTTCTGGTGCTCGGCTCGGAATTGGGGCCAACGGATTGTGACATGTACGCCGATGGCGCTTTTCCGCAGATATCAGGGATGATCCGCGTGGATATCGACAGCGCGCAGTTGGCGCGCCACCCCGCTGCCCTGACGCTGCAAGGGGATGTTGCCACGATCCTGCCAGAACTGTCTGGAACAGAGCCTGCTATTGACGGCCCAAGCCGCGCAAGCACCGCAAGAAAAGCCGCGCGCGCCGCCTTGCCGCCGGGATATGCGGCTGATGTCGACCTGCTGGAGCGGTTGCGCAACGCCTGCCCCGGTTCCATCATGGTGGGCGATTCCACACAGAGCATCTATGCGGGCAATCTTTATTATGATCACGATCGTCCCGGCGGGTGGTTCAATGCCGCAACCGGGTTTGGCGCGCTTGGCTATGCCACAGGCGCTGCGGTGGGGGCGGCGCTTGCGGCACCAGATACGCGCATCTTCTGTCTGATCGGCGATGGCGGGCTGATGTTTTCCCCCGGCGAAGTGCTGACCGCTGTGCAAGAAAGCCTGAACATCACCTTTATTGTTTTCAACAATCACGGTTTTGGCGAGATAGCCGATGCTATGCGTGCCGCAGGCGCAGAGGTGCTTGGTTGCACGCCGCGCCCCCCTGATCTGGCGGCATTTGCCCGCGCTTGTGGCCTGCCCTACACCCGCACCACGCCCACCGCGCTGAACCTGACGGGCGCTGGTCCATACTTGATCGAAGTGGATCTGCCCCGCGTCGTGTGATTGCTACGCCCCAGACCGTGGCAAAGCGCCCCTGATCTGGCCGGGCGGCACACCAAAGCGGCGGCGGAACGCCCGCGAAAAACTGGTGGGATCAACAAAACCACTGCGCAAGGCGATCTCTTGCAGGCTGTGGCGCGTGTCCACAATCATCCTGCGTGCCGCTTGAAGCCGCAATTCCAGATAGGTGGCCGCTGGTCCCTGGCCCAGCTCATCGCGGAACAACTGCTCCATCCGCCTGAGGCCAATGCCCTGCCTGCGGGCAATGTCCTGCAAGGGCAACGGGTCTTCCAGATGCGCGCTCATGATCTGCAAAGCGGCGGAAAGGCGTGTATCATGGGCCAGCGGAAGCATACCGGGGCGCTGTGGGCGCGCCCCATCGGCCTGCGCCTCATATTGGAACGAGGCGGCAACCTGCCCCGCAACAGCCGCACCACAGCGCGCTCCGATCAGATGCAGCATCAGATCAGCCGCAGGTGATGCACCCCCGGCAGTAAAGCGATTGCGCGAGATAACAAAGCGGTCGGGCACAACATCAACTGCCGGATGGGCCTGTGCGAAATCCTCAAGATCTTCCCAATGCACTGTGGCGCGATGCCCGTCCAACAGCCCTGCGCGCGCCAGCACCCAAGGACCGGCATCAACGGCACCCACCATACGGAACCGCCCGGCGCTGCGCCGCAGTTCCGTGATCAGGGGGCGCGTTGCAATCTCTGACTGGTTGTAGCCAGCAATCACAATCAGCACATCTGCCCCCTCAGCCGCGGCCAGCGGCCCCAAAGCGGGCAGCTCTATTGCGCAGGTTAGAGACACAGCAGCCCCGTCCGGTGACACAACGCGCCAACGAAACCCCTCGCGCCCCAGATGCCTGTTTGCGTTGCGTAGCGGATCAAGCACCGATGCCACCTCAAGGATAGAGGCGCGCGGCAACACCAGCACAGCAATCTCAAGCGGCGTATCCGAGGGCGCAAAAACAGTTTCGCTTTTTGTCATCCCTATTTCGTAAATTGCCAAGCCTTGCGGTGCAAGCCTGATAGCCTTGCCCCAACAAGGGGAGATCACAATGCCACTGACCATGAACCGAGAGGTTTTCATCACATGCGCCGTCACCGGCTCGGGCGGGACGCAGGATATGTCACCGCATGTGCCCCGCTCGCCGCAGGCCATCGCGGAATCTGCGATTGACGCGGCCAAAGCCGGGGCAGCCGTGGTGCATTGTCATGTCCGTGATCCTGACACAGGCGCGCCATTGCGTGATCCGGCGCTTTACCGTGAGGTGACGGAACGCATCCGCGATGCTGATGTCGATGTGGTGTTGAACCTGACCGCAGGCATGGGCGGTGATCTGATGTTTGACGGGACAGAGGCGATGAACCGCATGTCTCAACGCTCGGATATGGCGGGCGCTGCGGAACGCGTGCAGCATGTTGTCACCTGCCGTCCTGAAATCTGCACGTTGGATTGCGGCACCATGAACTTTGCCGAGGCTGACTATGTCATGGTCAACACCCCCGGTATGCTACGCGACATGGCCCAGCGCATGACCGATGCAGGTGTGCGGATCGAGATCGAGGCCTTTGATACCGGCCATTTGTGGTTTGCCAAGAAACTGGTTGAAGAAGGCATAATCCCTGATCCGGTTCTGGTGCAGCTCTGCATGGGCGTGCCATGGGGCGCACCCGATGATCTGAACACGCTGATGGCGATGGTAAATAATGTGCCCGCCCATTGGCACTGGTCCGCCTTTGCGCTGGGGCGGCATGAAATGCCCTATGTTGCGGCCTCTGTTCTGGCGGGCGGCAATGTCCGTGTCGGGTTGGAGGATAACCTCTACCTCGAGAAAGGCGTGCTTGCCACGAATGCACAGCTGGTGGAGCGCGCGGTGACCATCATCGAGAATATGGGCGCAAGGGTGATTGGTCCCGATGCGGTGCGCCAGCGGTTGCAACTGGACAAGAGGGCACCCTTATGAAAGCGGCGATCATTGGCGGCGGCGTTATCGGCGGCGGTTGGGCGGCGCGGTTTCTGCTGAACGGTTGGGATGTTGCGGTGTTTGACCCGGACCCGGAGGCACCGCGCAAGATTGAGGCGGTTCTGGCAAATGCGATGGCCTCTCTGCCTGCCCTGTCAGATACGCCGATGCCCGCAATGGGCAGGCTGAGCTATGCAATGACCTTGGTAGAGGCCGTGACAGACGCCGACTTCATCCAGGAATCCGTGTCCGAGCGACTGGACCTGAAGCATCGCGTTTACGCGGAAATCCAGAATGCAGCACCGGACACGCCGCTGGGATCATCAACATCCGGCTACAAACCCTCGCAACTGCAGGAAGGCGCGATAAACCCGGCCACGATCTTTGTCGCGCATCCGTTCAATCCGGTCTACCTGCTGCCACTGGTTGAGGTTGTCCCCAGCCCGGCCAGTGACCCGGTATTGATCGACTCCGTCAAAGACACGCTGCGCGGGATCGGCATGTATCCTCTGCATGTCCGCAAGGAAATTGACGCCCATATCGCCGACCGCTTTCTTGAGGCCGTCTGGCGCGAGGCGTTGTGGCTGGTCAAAGACGGTATCGCCACCACCGAAGAAATCGATGAGGCGATCCGCATGGGTTTTGGCCTGCGATGGGGTCAAATGGGCCTGTTCGAGACATATCGCATCGCAGGCGGAGAGGCCGGGATGAAGCATTTTCTGGCGCAGTTCGGGCCTTGCCTGACATGGCCATGGACCAAGCTGATGGATGTGCCCGAATTCAACGATGAACTGGTCGATCTGATCGCCGGACAATCCGATGCGCAATCGGGTCACCATTCGATCCGCGAGTTGGAACGCATCCGCGATTCCAATCTTGTCGGGTTTCTGCGTGCACTCAAGGAACGTGATTGGGGTGCAGGCCGTGTGCTGAACGCCCATGATGCGCACAGGCGTGGCGCGATTGTGCAGCCCGATGCGGCAGATGCCCCTATGACGATGGCGCATATGCAGGTGCTGCCCGGCTGGATCGATTACAACGGCCACATGACCGAAAGCCGCTATCTGTTTGCCGCGTCCGAAACCTCGGATGCCTTCTTGCGTTTCATCGGTGCCGGGTTGGATTATGTGGCCGGCGGGCACAGCTATTACAGTGCGGAATCCCATATCATGCATCTGGGAGAGGCAAAACTGGGTGACCGTTTGACAGGCTCGATCCAGGTGCTGTCAGTGGATGAAAAGCGCCTGCATATCTTCATCCGCATCACGAAAGACGACACGCTCGTCGCCACGCTGGAACAAATGCTGCTGCATGTGGACATGAAAGCAGGCCGCGCCTGCCCCGCCCTGCCCAAGGTGATGGAACGCCTGTTGCCCATCCGCGATGCCCATGCCGCTCTGCCCCGGCCCGCATCAGTTGGGCGTCATGTGGGGCAACGCAAAGACGGGCTGGGCAAA
>JBLRWJ010000007.1:14814-53143 GCA_047921315.1 Rhodobacterales bacterium
CCGGCCCGCATCAGTTGGGCGTCATGTGGGGCAACGCAAAGACGGGCTGGGCAAAAACGGGCTGGGCAAAGACGGGCTGGGCAAAGACGGACAAAGGACAAGCTGATGCATTTCGCCCTCACCGATGAACAGCGCATGATCGTCGACACCACGCGCGCCTTCGTCGAGGCCGAGCTTTACCCGCATGAGGCCTTGGTAGAACGCAGCGGCCACCTGCCGATGGACCTGATCCGCGAGATCCAGACCAAGGCTATGGCAGCGGGGCTGTATGCTGCCAATATGCCCGAAGATGTGGGCGGCGCGGGCCTCGATACCCTCAGTTGGCTGCTCTATGAAAGAGAACTTGGTCGCGCCAACTACGCCTTGCATTGGACCTGTGTGGCGCGCCCCTCGAATATCCTGCTGGCAGGCACCGACGCGCAGCGCGAGAAATATCTATATCCCTGTATGAAGGGCGAGACATGGGACTGCCTTGCCATGACAGAACCGGGCGCAGGCTCCGACCTGCGCGGGATGCAGGCAACAGCGCGGGCTGATGGCGGCGACTGGGTGTTGAACGGCACCAAGCATTTCATCAGCCACGCCGATATCGCAGGATTTGCCATCGTCTTCATGGCCACAGGTGAAGAAGAAACGCCGCGCGGCAAGAAGAAGAGGATCACCGCCTTTTTCGTGGATAAAGGAACGCCGGGCTTCACCGTCCGCGACGGCTATCGCAATGTCAGCCATCGCGGTTATTCCAATGCGGTGCTGGAGTTTGACGATTGCCGTATCCCATCCGAGAATATACTGGGCGAGGTGCATAAAGGGTTTGATGTTGCAAACCAATGGCTTGGCGCAACACGTTTGCAAGTTGCAGCAACATGCCTCGGCCGTGCCGACCGCGCCCTTGGCCATGCTGTCCGCTATGCTGCCGAACGCCGCCAGTTTGGCCAGCAGATTGGCAAGTTTCAGGGCGTCAGTTTCAAGCTGGCAGATATGGCAACCGAGCTGAAAGCAGCAGAGCTTCTGACATGGGAGGCAGGCTGGAAGCTGGATCAGAACTGCGTGACAGATGCCGATATGGCTATGGCCAAACTCAAGGCAACCGAAGTGCTGGCCATGGTCGCGGATGAAGCCATCCAGATCCATGGCGGTATGGGTCTGATGGATGAACTGCCATTGGAGCGGATCTGGCGCGATGCAAGGGTGGAACGGATCTGGGAAGGAACCAGCGAAATCCAGCGCCACATCATCAGCCGCGCGTTGTTGCGACCATATGAGTAAGGGGGCCTTCTGCCCCCTCGGCCTGCGGCCTCACCCCCGAGGATATTTTGAAACAGATGAAACGGAATATTAACCTTGATGCCCCAGTCTGACATCGCGGTACAGGGGGGGACCCCGATGGCCGTAACAGGTGAAGTTTCCCTGCCTCGTTGGTTCGGGGCAGGGCGACCTGCGTATTTCATCTGTTCCGAAATATCCTGGGGGTCCGGGGGCAAAGCCCCCGCCTTTTTTGACAGCCGAACGGGACTGCAATAATGGATTTGTCGCGTCTGTTGCGACCGCGCTCCATTGCGGTTTTAGGGTCTGGCTGGGCGGAAAATGTTGTATATCAATGTCAAAGAATGGGATTCAAAGGCCCTGTTTGGCCAGTGCATCCCCATCGCGCCCAGATAGGAGGCGCGCCTTGCTTTGCGTCTTTGGCTGATCTGCCATCTGCGCCGGATGCCACTTTCATTGGTGTGAACCGTCATGCCACTTTGGATATCGTGGCAGGTCTGGCACAGATGGGTGCTGGGGGCGGCATCTGTTTCTCTTCCGGTTGGCGCGAAACGGGAGAGGCGGATCTTCAGAGCCAGCTTGTCTTGCATGCTGGTGACATGCCCATTCTGGGGCCAAATTGTTACGGCGTGATCAACTATCTGGATGGCGCCTTGCTCTGGCCAGACCAGCATGGGGGGCGGCGGGTTGAATCGGGTGTGGCGCTGCTCAGCCAATCCTCGAATATTGTGATCAACCTGACCATGCAGGCGCGCGGGCTGCCTATTGCCTATGTCGCCTGTTTGGGAAACGCGGCCCAGATCGGGCTGGCGACATTGGCAAGCGCCCTTTTGGAAGATGAGCGGGTCACCGCGCTGGGTCTCTATATCGAGGGCATCACCGATGCCGTTGATTTTGCAGCCATTGCACACCAAGCCCGACTGATGGGCAAAGGCATTGTGGCGATCAAGTCTGGGAAAACAGAAGCAGCACGTACAGCGGCTGCTTCGCATACAGCCTCATTGGCGGGCGCAGGGGCGGCATCTTCGGCCTATCTGCGCCAGATCGGTGTGGCCGAGGTGGACACCCCGGCTGAATTGATTGAAACGCTGAAGATATTGCATGTGCATGGTCCTGGCTTGGGGACACGGCTATGTTCGTTGTCCTGCTCTGGTGGGGAAGCGGGGCTGGTGGCTGATCTGGCTGCTCCGTTCGGGTTGGATTTTCCGCCCCCAACAGCCACACAGGCACACCAACTCTCTGACATTCTTGGTCCCTTGGTGACGATCAGCAATCCGCTGGATTATCATACATTCATATGGGGGGATGGCCCCCGCACCACGGATGTTTTTACCACAATGCTGGCAAGCTATGATGCCGGGATCTTTATCATTGATCCCCCGCGCCCGGATCGATGTGATCCCTCCAGTTTCGAGCCTGCTCTGGAGGCTGTTGTTGCGGCCGGACGCAAGGCTGGCAAACCCGCTTTCCCTGTTGCTTCCCTGCCTGAGAACTTTGATGAGGACCGCGCCATTGCTCTGATAGATCAAGGTATCGCGCCTTTGATGGGTTTGGAAACGGCGCTGGCCGCGCTGCGGGCGGCGCAGGTACCAGCCGCATCTGTTGACTGGCGCCCATGGGCGGTTGCCGATGAGAGCCATGCATTGACGCTGGTTCCTGAGGATGACGCCAAGGCGGAACTGGCGCGCGCGGGAATTAATGTGCCGCGCGGCATCAGCGCGGCAACCTTGCCCGCCTTGTGCCGGATTGCTGACAGACAGCTCTTGCCGCCTCTGGTCCTCAAGGGGATCGGGTTTGCCCATAAGACGGAAGCGAATGCCGTGCGCCTCAACCTGACAACGCTGGAGGGGCAGTGTGATATTCCCGGTGCCGGCGGATATCTGGTTGAGGAAATGGTGACAGGTGCTTTGGCAGAACTGCTTATCGGCGTTCGGCGTGACCCTGTTTACGGTGCGACACTGACTTTGGGGTTCGGCGGGGTTGCGGCCGAGCTGTTGTCAGATAGCGTGACACTGGTTCTTCCCGTGTCTGCAGAGCAGGTTCTTGGCGCATTGGGTCAGTTGCGTCTTTGGCCCATGTTGGACGGGTTCCGTGGACGTGCGCGGGCCGATGTGGCAGCGGTGGTGGATACGGTGCTGGCGCTGCAGACAATGCTGGCATGCAACACAAGCTTTGATGAAATTGAAATTAATCCACTGATGGTCTGCGAGACAGGCGCAATTGCTGTGGATGCCGTGATCTGGAGGACAAACCCATGATGCCGATGCGAGTGGAAGGCCCGGTTCTGACCCGGCGTGAGAATGCGATTCTTGAGGTGACATTGGATAGGCCCAAGGCCAATGCCATTGATCTCAAGACCAGCCGAATCATGGGAGAGGTGTTTCGTGATTTTCGAGACGATGACAGCCTGCGTGTGGCAATCCTCAGGGCGCAGGGCAATAAATTTTTCTGCCCCGGCTGGGATTTGAAAGCCGCCGCTGACGGTGATGCTGTTGATGGTGATTATGGCGTGGGCGGTTTTGGCGGGCTACAGGAGTTGCCGCATCTGAACAAACCTGTCATCGCGGCGGTCAATGGCATCTGTTGCGGTGGCGGGCTGGAGCTGGCGCTCAGTTGTGATCTGATTCTGGCCTCTGACACAGCAACCTTTGCCTTGCCCGAAATCCGGTCTGGCACAGTGGCGGATGCGGCCTCGATCAAGTTGCCCAAGCGTATCCCTTATCACGTGGCAATGGATTTGCTGCTGACGGGGCGCTGGTTTGATGCCGAGGAGGCCTTGCGCTGGGGATTGTTGAAAGAGATCACAACAGCCGATGATCTTTTGCCCAAGGCATGGGATCTGGCGCGTTTGCTGGAAAGCGGCCCTCCGCTGGTTTATGCAGCAATCAAGGAAGTTGTGCGCGAGGCCGAGGCGATGCGGTTTCAGGACGCGCTGAACCGGATTACAAAGCGTCAGTTTATGACGGTTGACAGGCTCTATTCCAGCGAAGATCAACTGGAAGGCGCGCGCGCTTTTGCTGAAAAGCGGGAACCGGAATGGAAAGGCCGTTGAGGCGGCTTGCCTGCTGAGCGGCGGCGCGTTTATCTGCTTTGGGCAGAAGCGTCCCCCTCTGTAACGCACCCATCTGCAAGGATCTTGCGGATCATGCCGCATACGAGGCGGGGTTGCTCCTCATGCGCCAGATGGCCCAAACCCGGCAGGGGTATGTAGGAGGCATGCGGCATCCGCAAGGCTGCGGCCTTGGATGTATCGGGTGGAACGGCTTTGTCCGCTGTGCCAGCAATCAGCGTTGTATGGGCTGAAATGCTTGGCAAATCAGCGTCAAGCCGATCAAGACGCCACTGCGACATCATCGTTAACGTGGCTTCTACATGTTTGGTGTCCCGGATCAGACGTTCATAGAGCTGCATTCCCAATGGGTCCAGATGTGACCCTGTGGAGCGGATCAGTGCCTCTACCCTGCCTTTGCCGGACACTGACTTTACGAATAATCCGGCGGTCAAAGGATTGAGCGCCAGCATCTTTGCCAAAGCGGGGAACAGCCAGCCAGCCATGCCTTTGAAATTCCCCAAGGCCGCATTCAGGCCAATGACCATGGGCGCGTGCCCCTGCGGGGTGGCCAGACGCTGTGCCAGACGTATGGCAATCGCGGCACCTGCTGAATGGCCGATGATTGCTGCGGGTTGCCAGTTCTGGGCGGCGCAAAGGCTGGCAATATCCTCTGCCATGTGATCCAGCCCGCAGCGTTGTCTTACCCCCAGTCTGGTGAACCCCTGACCGGGAAGGTCAATGGCAACAACATGATAGTCTTGTGCCAGATCGGGCAGCACATCGCGCCAGCTATGCGTGGCACCTCCGGCACCGTGGATCAGCAGTAAGGTGGGGCCAGCGCCCGCTTCCTGAACATGCCAGCGATGTGGGCGTTGATGCACCAAGCGTGACAGATCTGCGTTGGGCCATGACGGCAAGTCGCGGGTCCAATCCAAACGCTCACTCCTCCAACGCGGCAGAGATTGCGCCGCTCAACCGCTTGGCATCGGCGCGGGGCAACGGAATATATGGCGCATTCATCTCGGTGGCCAGTTCCCGCAGCGCCTGCTGAGGGCGGTTTGACATGTCCAGCACCAGCCCCGGAATGCCTTGGGCGCGCAGGTGCCGTGCCAATGTGCTGGCATCAAGACCCGCTTGGGCGCGGTCGGCAACGCCTTCCAATGTGATGTTTGCCCGCCCATCTGTCAGCATGGCGATTGTCGGGCTGAGGCCACGGCTACGCGATTGTATGGCAAGCTCACCTGCAGCTTTCAAGCCAGCGGCAAGGGGCGTGCCGCCGCCGCCGGGCAGGCTGGCAAGGCGCCTTTTTGTTTGCACAAGTGACCGGGTGGGCGGGAGCAGGATTTCGGCATCGACCCCGCGAAACGCAATCAGCGCAACGTGATCGCGTCTTGCATAGGCTTCGGCGAGCAATAACTCCACAGCGCCCTTTGCTTCGCCCAGGCGCGACATTGCTGCTGAACCGGAGGCATCAACCACAAAGATCAGCAGCCTGTCAGAGGTTTCCTCATACCGTTTGAGGCGGATATCTGATGGCCGGATCAAAAGACCCTTTGCGGCGGGGGATGCTTTGCGGCGCATCGGTTGCCACGGTGCCGCAGCGCGCAGCGTGGCCACCAGATCAATGCGGGATGTCCCATCCAGCTTGCCCGCGCGTGAGGGCAGGGGTCGCCCGCGGCGGTTGCCCTTGCGCTTGGACCCCGCGCCGCCGGTGCCGCTGCTGTTGCGGGCTGTCCCTGCGGGGACAAGGCTGTCCAGCAAATGCGCAGGCAGCATGGCCCGAACAGCATCGATCAGCATCTCGTCAGGCAGGCCGCCGGGGTCTTGGGCTGTATCGTCTTGGGGCTGATCCTGCGGGGCGGGTGGTTCTGGAGCGGGTGGCTGGTTGTCTTCTTCGGCGGGCAGCATGGTGGCGCGGGACGGGTAGACAAGGCTGACCGCCAGCGCCAGATCTTCGGGCGAAACCCGGTTGCGCCCGTTCAGGGCGGCATTGGCCTTTGCGGCGCGCAGCGCCAGTAAGGGCGCACGCAGGCTGTCGATGCCAAAGCGTGCGGCAAGTGTGACCAAGGCGATCACGTCCTCGGTGCCTGCCGGGATGGATGGCAGCAAAGCGCGCGCCGTGTCCAGACCGGACAGGTCCATTGGCTCTGGGGCAATCTCTCCGGCCCCGATCCCGTCCAGATCGATGTGAAACCCCAACCGTTCGATCAGGGCAGGGGGCGCATGCTCAGTCTCAGTTGCGCCTTCATCCAGCAGGATCAGGCAGTGGCCTTTATCTGCATCCAGCACTTGCGCAAGTTTCGCGGCAAGGCTTGGGCCTGCACGTTCAGCCATGGTCAGGACAAGCGCGGCGGGATCAGACACTAAACCGCGGCTGAATACGACTTTTTCGCTGGATAGCGTTGCGGAAAGATCAATGCCGCCGAACAGTTGCTCATCCGAAATAGTCGGGTAAAATTTTCGCTGCGGCAGGGGAAGGGCAGGCAGCAAGCCAACAAAGGCTTGGCGCACAGGGCCGGATCTTGCCCTCAGGCACAGACCGTTCAATCCAGAAGGATCAATCGCCAGCAGGCACAGCGCCTTGCACGCGGCCTGCCATCTGTCGCGTCCCTCGCTCACCCCAATACATCCGCAACGATGCGGGCTACGCGCGTGCCAGAACCTGCCTCGTCCAGCGGATCACGACGCAAGCGGTGGCTTAATGCCGAAGGGGCGATATGGCGCAGATGGTCCCGTGTCAGCGTTGTGTCGCCCTCAAAGACAGCCAATGCGCGCGCGGCGCGCAGCAGAGTCAACTCTCCGCGCAGGCCATCTGATCCCAATGCGATACATAATTCGGCACAATCGCGCAGTATAGACTCTGGTGTGATAACCCCGGACAGGTTCTTGCGCCCGGCCAGAATGCGGTTGCGCACTTTGGTATCGGCGCTGCGCCAGCGTTTCATGAAGGCGGTGTTATCATTTTCATAGGCATCCCGGCGCCGAATTACCTCAACACGTTCTTCTATGTCTGTGGGCGAGCGGACGTCGACAGACAGGCCAAAGCGATCCAGAAGCTGAGGCCGCAATTCGCCCTCCTCGGGGTTGCCGGACCCCACCAGAACAAAGCGCGCCGGATGGCGGATCGAAAGCCCCTCACGTTCCACGACATTTTCGCCTGACTGGGCCACGTCCAGCAGCAGGTCAACGATGTGATCCTCCAGCAGGTTGACCTCGTCTATATAAAGATAGCCGCGATTGGCGCGCGCCAGCAGGCCGGGCTCAAATGCCTTTTCGCCGCGCGTCAGCGCGCGTTCGATATCCAGCGCGCCGACAACGCGATCCTCGGTTGCGCCCAAGGGCAAGTCGATCACCGGCGTGGGGCGTTTGACAACTTTGGCAGAGCCTATTTCAGCCCAATCCGGGCAATCCGTGACCTTGGCGGAATTTACGGGGCATCCTTGCACGGCCATGATCGGCGGCAGCAATGCGGCCAGCGCCCGCACAGCCGTTGATTTGCCGGTGCCGCGATCCCCGAACACCAAAACACCCCCGATGCCGGGGTCGATTGCCGTGAGGATCATCGCCTGTTTCATCGCCGATTGTCCAACGATGGCGGAAAAGGGAAAGGGAGAGGTCATACAGGTTTTTCCAATTTGGTAAGCGGGCTGCCGCCCTGCCAGCTTCCTGTGTCACCAAGAACACGGAAGCGGGCATAAAGTTCCTCACGGAACCAGTCACCCTTGCGCACAGCGCGGACAGCTTGCGCATGGGGGCCATCTTTCTGGGCGAAATCTGCCATGCTTTCTTTGTTTGGCCAGATCGAGAATGTAATCTGATGCAAAAGCGGCACTTCGCCAATACCGATTTTGAAGGCCACATTCCTGTTGGACCCGATCATCTGGCTGATATCGGGAACCTGCCTCCAGAATTGCAGTGCAACCGATGGCTTGATCGTTGCGCGGGTCAAAGCGGCCAATGGGCCGGGGCAAGGCGCTTCGCTCACTTCAAAAGGTGCGATGCCGGACCAAAGGCCCCGCGCCGAGGTGGGTGAGAGAAAGACGGTCCAATCTTCTGCCGCACGACGGCGATAGCGCTGGTAAATGGCGGCATCAGCGGTTTGGCACCGTGCGGTTTGCTCATCCGGCCAAGTGGCCAGAATGGCATATACGGCTGTGTTCGGCAGCGGGGTAAACCCCTCACCCGTCCCTGATCCGCAGAGTTTCCAAAACCCGATATCGGGAACGCGCGGCATCGACAGACGCGCAGCACCCATCATGGCCAGCGCCCAAAGGCGGTTTGTCATGCTGGAAAAACGGAAAAAGCTGATGCTGACGGTCTGCATGACCCCCCTCTTTCGTGGAATGTGTCAATTTAGTCTGACATGACGCATCGGAATTGAAAAGATACCAAGCTTCAGATTGTAAACTAAACTAGACATGTTACTGTTACCCCATGATGACACGAGTCGATCCCCGTCTGGCTGACGAAGCCGCCCGCGCGCTTGCGCCACATGCCGTTGTAATCGGTGCCGGTCTGGGCGGTCTCGCCTCGGCCATGCGGTTGGGGGCACGCGGCTATCGCGTGACCGTGATCGATAAACTGGACATGCCCGGTGGCCGTGGGTCAGCCATTACCCAAGGCGGGCATCGCTTTGATCTGGGGCCCACAATCGTAACAGTGCCCCAGATCCTCAAGGAGTTGTGGGCCGTTTGCGGGCGTGATTTCTACGCCGAGGTAGATCTGCGCCCGATGGATCCATTCTATGAGATACGTTGGCCTGATGGCTCCAGTTTCACCGCGAGACAGGGCACTGTTGCGATGCGGGCCGAGGTGGCGCGCCTGTCGCCCTCTGATCTGCCCGGCTATGACAAGTTCCTCAAAGACAGCGAAGATCGCTATTGGTTCGGGTTTGAGGATCTTGGCCGCCGTTCGATGCATAAGTTCATCGATCTGATCAAGGTGTTGCCCACATTTGTGAGGATGCGGGCGGATCGCTCGGTCTATGCGCATGCTGCAAGACGCGTCAAGGATGAGCGGTTGCGCATGGCGCTGTCCTTTCATCCGCTGTTCATCGGGGGTGATCCGTTCAACGTGACCTCCATGTATATCCTTGTCAGCCATCTTGAGAAAGAATTTGGCGTGCACTACGCCATGGGTGGCGTTGCCGCTATCGCCCAAGCAATGGCCCGCGTTATCGAAGAGCAGAACGGTCTGCTACGGTTGAAAACCGAAGTGGATGAAATCGTGATCGAGGATGGTCGCGCTGTTGGTGTCAAGCTGTCAGGGGGGGAGCGGGTGGACGCGGATATCGTGATTTCCAACGCTGATGCAGGCCACACCCATAGCCGCCTTCTGCGCAATCACACCGCCAAACGCTGGACAGATCGAAAGCTGAAGAAATCGCGTTGGTCGATGGGGCTGTATGTCTGGTATTTCGGCACGAAGGGCACCCGCGACAAATGGGATAAGGTGGGTCACCACACCATTCTGAACGCCCCGCGCTATAAGGGTCTGGTCAATGATATTTTCATCAAAGGCAAGCTGGCCGAGGATATGAGCCTTTATGTCCATCGCCCCAGTGTGACGGACCCATCAGTGGCGCCTGAGGGGGATGATACCTTTTATGTGCTCAGCCCCGTTCCGCATCTGGGGCATGACAACCCCGTTGATTGGAAAACCGAAAGCGCTGCTTACCGTGACAAGATGATCAAGGTTCTGGAGGATCAGTTACTGCCCGGACTGTCAGATCATCTGACGGAGGAGTTGATCTTCACGCCGGAGGATTTTCGTGATCGTTATCTCAGCCCCTATGGTTCGGGGTTTTCCATCGAGCCGCGCATCCTGCAAAGCGCATGGTTCCGGCCCCATAACGTCAGCGAAACCGTGCCGGGGCTGTTCCTTGTGGGGGCTGGCACCCATCCCGGAGCGGGTTTGCCGGGCGTGATTTCCAGCGCCGAGGTGTTGGACCAGCTTGTCCCTGATCCTGAAATGATACAGCAAAGGAGGCCGTGATATGATTGATCCCCGTGATATGGCCCATTGCGAAGAGGCGATCCGCCATGGGTCACTGTCTTTTCATGCCGCATCGCGCCTTTTGCCCCGCAAGGTGCGCGACCCTGCCTTGGCGCTTTATGCGTTTTGTCGCTTGGCCGATGACGCGGTAGACCTGCAGCCCGAAAAGGCGCAAGCGGTTCTGTCATTGCGCGACCGGCTTGATCTTGCCTATCAGGGGCGTCCCTTGGATGCGCCAGCTGATCGGGCCTTTGCTGCCATGATCGAGGATTTTGACATGCCCCGCGCCTTGCCCGAGGCGCTGCTGGAGGGTTTGGCATGGGATGCGATGGGCCGCCGCTATGCCACGGAATCAGAGCTTTTTGATTATTGTGCGCGGGTTGCTGCCGCTGTGGGTGCGATGATGTGTGTGCTGATGCGGGTGCGCTGTCCGGATGCTTTGGCGCGGGCCTGTGATCTGGGCGTTGCGATGCAACTGACAAATATCGCGCGCGATGTCGGCGAAGATGCGATGGAGGGGCGGTTGTACTTGCCCACCGAATGGCTGGCCGAAGCAGGGCTGACGCCTGAAACCTTTTTGGCAAAGCCCTGCCCGACCAAGGCGATCCGGCAAATGGTGCGGCGTCTGCTGGTGCAGGCTGACAGGCTTTATGCGCGGTCCGAGGCCGGTGTCTCTGGCCTTCCGCGTGCCGTGCGGCCGGGGATTTTTGCGGCGCGGTACATCTATGCCGGGATCGGCGCACAGGTGCAAAAGGCGGGGTACGATTCTTTGTCAAGCCGCGCCCATACGTCCAAACCGCAAAAGCTGGGTTGGCTGGGCCTGTCCGTTCTGCGGTCCGGGGCCACGATGGTGATGCCGAAATCGGCCCTGCTCTATGCTGCCCCGATGGAGGAGGTCCGCTTTCTGGTGGATGCGGCTGCACGTCATCCCCAGCAACAAAACAGCCGCTCTGACGCCTTTATCGGGGCGCTGGCGCAATTGGAAAAGCATAGCCGCAGACAACGGGCGGCCTTGATTACGGGGGCTGAACGGGTTAGCTGACCCTGATGGATTGGCTGCTTTTTCTTGTTTTTCTCGGGGCCTGCCTTGGGGCTGGCCTGACAGGCGGGCTGTTTCAGCCCGGCGAATGGTACAAAAACCTCAATAAACCGTCATGGACACCGCCGGACTGGGTGTTTCCCGTCACTTGGTTTGTTCTTTATGCTTGTATGGCCGCAGCCGGGGCGCGGGCGGCGGTTTTGCCTGATAGCCAGTATGCCATGGCGTTCTGGGCGTTGCAGATTGCCCTTAACGGGTTGTGGACGCCGGTGTTTTTTGGCCTCAAGCGGATCCGGCTTGGATTTGCGGTTGTGTCCTGTCTTTGGCTGGCGGTGTTGGGTGCCATGATCGCCCTGTGGCAGGTTGACTGGATCGCGGGGCTGCTATTTGCGCCTTATCTGTTATGGGTGACGATTGCTGCCTCACTCAATCTGGCGGTCTGGCGGCTGAACCCCGAAGTGGCGCGCGGCGCCTGACGGTTTCATTGATCTGCAAATGTCCAGTTGCGGCGGCGCGGCACGCGCACGGCCAGCATCGGCTTGATCAAGGGGCTACGGAACCGCCGTAAATCCAGCGCCTCATGCACGCCCACGGTTTCCACGCCATCAAGCTGGGTCTTGACGGCGGAGCGGCTGTAGAATGGCGCATCCAGCATATTCTTGACCTGCTTTGGCTGATATCCGGTATCTGCCCGCGTGTCGCGTGCCACGGCCCAAAGGCTCCGGCGCATCCGCACCTTGGGTGGTAGCGGGATTGCCGCCGCAGAGCCATCGCGCCCGAATGTGACACCAGCGGCCAGCGCGCTTCCGTCCAGCCGCGTTGCATCATAAAAGCAGGTGCTGCCCGATCCGGTTGGATAGCGGCCCCATGTCCAATAGGAAAAATCATCCTCCAAGGCGCGGGTGCCGAAATTCGCATCAAAATAGCCATGACCCTGCCATTGCCAGCCGGGGCTGTTCAACTCTACGCTGATGGTTGATGTGGGCGCGAAAGGTCGCCAGATATGCGCGCCATCCGGTGTCAGCGGCAGTTCAACCGATGTGATCGCAGAAGGCGTTACCCGGATCTGTCCCTTCACACGCGAGATGACCGGCGGGCCGGAGATTTCATTGATATCGATGATCAGGGCATCCCCATCCCAGCGCATCATCGATGGCCCAATCTCAAGCCGCGATGCTGTCTGCCGCAGCGCTGAACGCCCCCGATCTGTCATGGTAAAGCGTCCGCCGGGGCCATAGGTGGCCACGTTGATGCAGCAGTGGTTGGCCGGATCGCGCCGCCCTGACCACCGATACCACGGCGAAAATACCGAACCGATAAAGCCGATCACGGATACGGCGCGGGCACCATCATCGCTTATCCCGTCGATATACCACCACGCATAGCCGTTTGGCGGGATGTCGAGGTTGAAGAAAGGTCGCTCCTGATCGCCGCGGCCGCGTGCCGTGCGGAGAGCGTCGCCATCGGCACACCCGCCCCCGGATGGGTTCCGCCCCCTGCCAGATAGAGGCCCTTGATCTTTGTCCGCGCTGTCGGGCGTTGGAAGGCCGCCATCATGCCGTGCGGGCTCTGCCCGTAAAGCGATCCGGTCGAGGCGGGAAACAGCCGGTTGAACCCCTCCGGCGTTGTCAGCGCCTCGGGTCCGGGCAAAGTCTGGAATGTCAGGCCGAAACGGGCGAGGGTCTGGAACGTACGCGTCTGACATATCGAAAAATCCTCAGGGGTGGGTATTGGGGCCAATGATTGGCTTTGTGTCTGGCTATGGTCAGCGGGCTGATCGGGGCGCAGAACAGGGGGGGCGTTGGCGATAATCTCGAACCGCTCCAACGGGGGCAGGGCCGTGTCCTGCCCACGATCCTCTGCGCAGATATAGAGCGTGGGATCAGTTGGTTGTTGCCCCGCCTCAAGTGCTGCGAATTCCGCGCGCGGGTCTGTGCAGAAGAACACGTTGTGATGCACCAGATCCAGACCCGAGGGTTTGGCGGCAAAGCTCCAGACCTGTGCGGACAGGCTGCGCGCGGCGCTGCGTGTCGGGGCTGCAACCCCGCAAACATCCGCGCCAACAGCGCCGGTTGCCAAGGCGCGCGGATCACCGTTGAACAGCACCGTTTCTGCCGCGATACATGTGCCATCCTGCAGATGCACGGCGTGGACCTGTCCGGCCTTTGCCTCGATCCGCGACACATGCGCGTCATATTGAAATCTGACACCGCGCTGCGCGGCAAGCGTTGCAATAGCACGTGCAAGATTGTGCATCCCGCCCTTGACGCACCACACGCCTGCCGCCTCTGCCTGCCAGATAAGCGCAAGGATCGCCGGCGATCGGTAGGGTGAGCCGCCGACATAAGTGGCATAGCGCCCGAAAAGCTGTGACAGCCGCGGATCACTGAACTGCCGCGACAGCATATCGGCAAGGCTTGATTGTGGCGCCATCGCCGAAATCAGAGAGGGGTTGCGCATCACATGCGTTGTCACGGCGGGCAAGCTGGGTTCGGGCGCTTGCATCATCGGGGCATCAAACGCGCGATAAAGCTGGGCGGCGCGTTTGTTGAAGGCGTGAAACTCTTTCTCTGCTCGGGGTCCGGCAAATTTGCGAATGGCCGCAGCGCTTGCATCGGGGTCTGCGTGCAGATCAAGGCTGCTGCCATCCGGCCACCAGTGCCGCGCCAGAATGGTTTGTGGAATCAGGGTAATATGGTCTTCCAGCCGGGTGCCTGCCTGCGCAAACAGATCGTCAAAGACATGCCGCATGGTCAGAACGGTTGGCCCCGCATCCACCGGACCCGCAGCAGAGGGCATTGTGCGCATTTTGCCCCCCGGGGCGCTGCGTCTTTCAAGGACTAACACCTCGCGGCCGGTGTCGCGGGCAAAACCGCTCAGCCGCAATGCTGCCGCAAGCCCGGCAATACCGGCGCCAATCACAACGATCCGGTCCGGCGTCCGGCTGGGGTGGTCAAGATTTTGCATGCGCGTAACGGATTCCTTGTGTCTCGATTGTTGACTCGAAGGGGTAAACTGTCCAGTATGATTTACACATTAATGTCGGAAAAAACTGACATATGGGATAAAGGGGCCAATGGCATGAAATTGCATCCGCGGATAGACGCTGCTGTTTTACGGGCAATTGCCATTGGGCAGGGCGGGGTTGCCCCGGCGCAACTGTCGGCCGCGTTGAGCTATGCGACATCACCCGGCGGGGCGCGGATCAGGCCGACTATCCTGATGTCCGTGGCTATGGCCTGCGGTGATGATCAGCCCGCGTTGTCCGATGCGGCGGCGGCGGCGTTGGAGCTGATCCATTGCGCCAGTCTGGTCCATGATGATCTGCCTTGCTTTGATGACGCCAATACCCGGCGGGGTAAGCCATCGGTGCATCGGGCGTTTTCGCAACCGCTGGCGGTTTTGACGGGTGACAGCCTGATTGTTCTGGCCTTTGAGGTGCTGGCCCGCGAGGCGCGGCATGATCCCATGCGCTGCGCTGAGTTGGTGCTGACGCTGGCGCGGCAAACCGGTATGCCAAACGGCATTTGTGCCGGGCAAGGCTGGGAAAGCGAGGCGCAGATTGATCTGTCAGCCTATCACCGGTCCAAGACGGGCGCGTTGTTCATTGCTGCAACCCAGATGGGCGCTGTCGCGGCGGGGCAAGAGGCCGAGCCATGGTTCGAACTGGGTGCCCGGATCGGGGAGGCGTTTCAGGTTGCGGATGATTTGCGTGATACGCTCTATGATGCCGAAACGCTTGGTAAACCTGTGGGTCAGGATGATCTGCACGGGCGACCAAATGCCGTTGCAGCCCTTGGCGTCGATGGCGCGATCCGTCGGTTGAAGGATATTTTGGGCGGTGCCATTGCATCAATCCCCTCCTGTCCCGGAGAGGCGCAGCTGGCCGAGATGGTGCGCAAACAAGCGGAGCGTTTGACGCCTGTGGCCCCCGCACGCAGCGCAAGGTGATATGATGCCTGATGCAGCCACCGGACCCGGCGTTATGCGTTCCACAAAGCCGCGCCTGACCGGGTGGTTTCATCGCCTTATTGCCAAGCCTTCTTTTCAGGCATGGGCCAGCCAGTTCCCTCTGACGCGTGGTATTGCGCGGCGCGAAGGGGCTGACATGTTTGATCTTGTTGCAGGATTTGTGCAATCACAGGTTCTGATGGCGATGGTTGATCTGCGCCTTTTGCACCGGCTGATGGAGGCCCCGCAGGGGGCGGCCGAACTGGCTCACAATGCCCGCATGACCCCTGAAAGGATGGAAATTCTGTTGCAGGCCGCAGCCGCGCTTGGCTTGATCAAGCGTCAACGCGACGGGCGCTTTGCAATCGCGCGCAAGGGTGCGGCGCTGCTGGGTGTGCCGGGGCTTGAGGCGATGATTCTGCATCACCGCGCTTTCTACCGTGACATTGAGGATCCGGTCGCGTTTCTGCGTGGCGAGGTTGAAACGGAGCTGGCAGATTTCTGGCCCTATGTATTTGGCGCGCGCGGTCATGTTGACCCCAAGGTGACGCAGACCTACTCGGACCTTATGGCGGATAGTCAGGGGCTGGTAGCGCAAGATACGTTGCGGCTGGTGTCCCTGTCTGGTGTGTCCTGCCTGCTGGATGTCGGTGGCGGATCAGGGGCGTTTGCGCTGGCGGTGGCCAAGACGCATCCGGCGCTTGATCTGATGGTGTTCGATCTGCCGGATGTGGTGCCGGCCGCCCGCACCCGGTTTGAGGCGGCAGGGCTTGGCCCCCGTCTTTCAGTGCATGGCGGATCCTTCCGGAGCGATTCGTTGCCAGGCGGCGCAGATGCCATTTCATTGATCCGGGTGCTTTATGATCACGCGGATGACACCGTTCGCCACCTACTGTCTAAAATATATGACACTTTACCAGCGGGCGGGCGGCTCATCATTTCAGAGCCGATGTCTGGCGGGCAGGTGCCGGAACGGGCGGGTGATGTCTATTTTGCGTTCTACACCATGGCGATGCGCACAGGTAAGACACGGTCTGCAAAGGAAATAAGTGCAATCTGTGCGGCAAGTGGCTTTGATCGGATCAAGATGCCTGCGCCATTGCGCCCCTATGTCACCTCGGTTGTGACATGTGTGAAGCCCTCCTGACAGATTGCTTTCGAAACTGTCAATTAATGTTGACACCACCCGCTGTAACATTAAACTGACATTCAATGAAGCAACGCGATCCGAGTCTTTCCTGACAGGATCTGGCAGCCATAGGGGGGAGCCATGCAAACATCCGCAGTCCTTCTGAACGGTCCTCGGGATCTGTCTGTGGAGCAGCTTGTCCTGAATGACCCCGCCGCTGGTGATCTGGTGGTTGAGATTGCGCATTCAGGGATTTCTACGGGAACCGAGAAACTGTTCTGGTCTGGCCAGATGCCGCCATTCCCCGGCATGGGGTATCCGTTGGTCCCCGGTTATGAGGCGGCTGGCGAGGTTGTCGAGGCGGGGGTTGATACCGGATACAGCGTTGGCGATCATGTGTTTGTGCCGGGGGCCAGTTGCTACCGCGATGCGTTCGGTCTGTTTGGCGGTGCCGCACGCCGTGTTGTGACCGCGGCTGATCGCGTGACGCGGATTGATGCGGGCCTTGGCGCTGCAGGTGCGCTGTTGGCGCTGGCCGCAACTGCGCGCCATGCCATGGCAGGTCTGGACAAGGCGGTTCCTGATCTGATCGTGGGTCACGGCGTTCTGGGCCGGTTGCTGGCGCGTCTGACGGTTGCCGCCGGTGCGCCTGCGCCCACCGTGTGGGAAATCAATGCAGACCGCCGCAGCGGGGAAGATGGCTATGAGGTGATCGCCCCCGAGGATGACACCCGCCGCGATTACCGCGCGATCTATGATGCATCGGGTAACGGCGCGCTTCTGAACGAATTGGTCACCCTTATCCGCAAGGGCGGAGAGATCGTTCTGGCCGGGTTCTATACCGAACCGCTCAGCTTTGCCTTTCCGCCCGCCTTCATGAAAGAGGCGCGGTTTCGGATTGCCGCGGAATGGGCGCGTGAGGATCTGATCGCCACCCGCGCACTTGTCGAAAGCGGCGCGCTCTCGCTGGCGGGGCTGATCACGCATCAGGCTGCCGCGCATGACGCGCCTGCTGCCTATCGCCAGGCCTTTGATGATCCGGCCTGCCTGAAAATGATACTGAACTGGAAGGACGCAGCGTGAAAGACGATGTACCGAATCTGAAGGACTTCGACCAACGCCTGCGCGACGAGGCGCATGAGGGGCCGACGCTGGAGGTGCCGCAGGGCGAGCCGACCAGCAAAACGCAGATCATCGCGATCTATGGCAAAGGCGGGATCGGCAAAAGCTTCACGCTGGCCAATCTGTCTTGCATGATGGCTGAGCAGGGCAAGCGCGTCTTGCTGATCGGATGCGATCCGAAATCCGATACGACCTCGCTTTTGTTCAACGGCAGAGCTTGCCCAACGATCATCGAGACATCCACCCGCAAGAAACTGGCGGGCGAGGAGGTTGCGATCGGCGATGTCTGCTACAAGCGTAACGGTGTTTTCGCCATGGAACTGGGCGGCCCCGAAGTGGGGCGCGGCTGCGGCGGGCGCGGCATCATCCACGGGTTTGAGCTGCTGGAAAAGCTGGGCTTTCATGACTGGGACTTTGACTATGTCCTGCTGGATTTCCTTGGCGATGTGGTCTGCGGCGGTTTTGGCCTGCC
This sequence comes from Rhodobacterales bacterium, assembly GCA_047921315.1. Classification (GTDB taxonomy): domain Bacteria; phylum Pseudomonadota; class Alphaproteobacteria; order Rhodobacterales; family Rhodobacteraceae; genus Seohaeicola. The sequence goes on from JBLRWJ010000007.1 coordinate 32,837, forward strand.
GATCGCCCGCGACATGGCGCAGAAGGTGATCCTTGTTGCCTCAAACGATCTGCAATCCTTGTATGTCGCCAACAACGTCTGCTCGGCGGTGGAGTATTTCCGCAAACTGGGTGGCAATGTCGGTGTCGCCGGTCTGGTGATCAACAAGGACGACCATTCAGGCGAGGCGCAGGCCTTTGCGCAGGCGGTGAATATCCCCGTGCTGGCCGCGATCCCGCAGGATGACGACCTGCGCAAGAAATCGGCCAATTACCAGATTGTCGGCACGATGGAATCGCAATGGGGCAACCTGTTTGCCGATCTGGCCGAAGCGGTTGGCGTGGCCCCGCCGGTGCGCCCCAAGCCGCTGGATCAGGACGGTCTGCTGGCGCTGTTCGATGCCAAGGATACGGGCGGTGATTATCAGTTGGTGCCGGCCACCGACATGGACATGCGCGGCAAGAATGCCGAACCGAAACCCTCGCTTGAAGTGGTTTATGACGATGTTTGATCTCGACCAGCTTTCCACATGGGATGCCCTGCTGAAACGCATGGCAGCGCCCGCGCAACCGCAAAAACAAGCTGAACAGAAGCCCGCATGAATGATGAAGTCACATATGACACCGCCGCTCAGGCTGATGTGATCCTCGGAAAACCCGATCCGGTGGCCGAGATGCCATCTGTTGCCGCACCTCAGGATGGGGCAGGGTGCCACGCCGGTGCCGCCACGATGGAAGCGGCTGCGCGTCAGGCGGGGCAATCCGAAATTCTGGATCGTTACGCGGCCGATTATCCCAAAGGTCCGCATGACCAGCCGCAAAGCATGTGCCCTGCGTTCGGGTCTTTGCGTGTGGGTCTGCGGATGCGGCGTGTGGCCACGATCCTGTCGGGATCGGCCTGCTGCGTTTACGGTCTGACCTTTGTGTCACATTTCTACGGGGCGCGCCGCTCTGTCGGATATGTGCCGTTCAATTCGGAATCCCTCGTCACTGGTAAGCTGTTCGAAGACATCCGCGATGCGGTGCATGAACTGGCCGATCCTGACCAGTTTGATGCGGTTGTCGTGACCAACCTGTGCGTGCCCACGGCCAGTGGCGTGCCGCTGCGCCTGCTGCCTGAGGAAATCAACGGCGTGCGGATTGTGGGGATCGATGTGCCGGGCTTTGGTATCCCCACCCATGCCGAGGCCAAGGATGTGCTGGCCGGTGCGATGCTGAACTATGCGCGCAAAGAAGTGCAGGCTGGCCCCGTGGCTGCCCCTGCGGGTGGCAAATCCGACCGTCCGACAGTGACCCTGCTGGGCGAGATGTTCCCAGCCGATCCGATGATGATCGGCGCGATGCTGGCCCCGCTGGGTCTGGCGGTTGGCCCCGTTGTGCCCTGCCGTGAATGGCGGGAGCTTTACGCAGCACTCGATTGCGGGGTTGTTGCCGCGATCCATCCGTTTTATACCGCCGCGATCCGCGAGTTTCAGGCGGCTGGCCGCCCTGTTGTCGGATCGGCCCCTGTTGGCCATGACGGCACAGCCCGCTGGCTGGCCGCGATTGGCGAGGCGTTCAATCTGCCCGCTGATAAGGTGGCAGAGGCGCAAAACATGTTCCTGCCCGCGATCACAGCCGCCCTTGCGGGCGCGCCGATCAACGGCACAATTACACTTAGCGGTTACGAGGGCAGCGAATTGCTGGTCGCGCGTCTGCTGATCGAAAGCGGTGCGAATGTGCCTTATGTCGGCACCGCCTGCCCCAAAACGCCGTGGTCTGCCGAGGATGCAGACTGGCTACGCGCCAAGGGTGTGACGGTGAAGTTCCGCGCCTCACTGGAAGATGATTGCGCCGCGATGGAGGCGATCCGCCCGGATCTGGCCATCGGGACAACGCCGGTGGTGCAGAAGGCCAAAGAGCTGGCGATACCGGGGCTTTACTTCACCAACCTGATTTCCGCGCGCCCCCTGATGGGGCCTGCGGGTGCCGGATCGTTGGCCGAAGTGGTGAATGCCGCCATCGCCGGCAAGGACCGGATGGAGCATATGAAGGAATTTTTTGAGGGTGTCGGCACTGGCGATACCGCTGGCATATGGGAGGGCAGCCCCAACCTGCGCCCCGATTTCCGCGCCCTGCATCAGAAGAAACTCGACAAGGCCGCACGCGCTGCCAAAGCGGCGGAGATGATCTAGTGCGCGGATATTCAACATATACGCGCAGGCACCTGAGAGTGGAGGACAGCCCATGCTGATCCAGGACCACGACCGCGCAGGCGGATATTGGGGCGCGGTCTATGCGTTCTGCGCCGTCAAAGGCCTGCAAGTGGTGATCGACGGCCCCGTTGGCTGCGAGAACCTGCCGGTGACATCGGTGTTGCATTATACCGATGCCTTGCCGCCCCATGAGTTGCCCATCGTGGTGACAGGCTTGGGCGAATCCGAGATGGGATCAGGCACCGAAGAGGCGATGAAACGCGCGTGGGCCACGCTTGATCCGGCGCTGCCGGCTGTGGTGGTGACAGGCTCGATCGCCGAGATGATCGGCGGCGGTGTGACGCCGCAAGGCACGAATATCCAACGCTTTCTGCCGCGCACGATTGATGAGGATCAATGGCAAAGCGCTGACCGCGCGATGACGTGGATCTTCACCGAATTCGGAATGACCAAGGGCCGGATGCCGCCTGAAAAGAAGCGCGAAGAGGGCGATGCCCCCCGCGTCAATATCCTTGGGCCGATGTATGGCGTGTTCAACATGCCCTCCGATCTGGCCGAAATCCGGCGTCTGGTCGAAGGCATTGGCGCGCAGGTGAACATGGTGCTGCCGCTTGGTGCGCATGTTGCCGAGATGCGCAATCTGGTGAATGCGGATGTGAATATCTGCATGTATCGCGAATTCGGGCGCGGCCTGTGCGAATGTCTGGGCAAGCCTTATCTGCAAGCGCCCATTGGCGTGGACAGCACCACGAAATTCCTGCGCAAGCTGGGTGAGATGCTGGGGCTGGACCCCGAACCCTTCATCACGCGCGAGAAACATTCCACGATCAAGCCGGTCTGGGATCTGTGGCGCAGTGTGACACAGGATTTCTTTGCCACCGCCAGTTTCGCGGTTGTCGCGAACGAGACCTATGCACGCGGTATCCGGCATTTTCTGGAGGGCGATCTGGGCTTTCCCTGTGCCTTTGCGGTGGCCCGCGTTGCGGGATCCAAGACCAACAATGTTGAGGTCAAGGCGATGCTGCACCAAAAGCGGCCGCTGATCGTGTTGGGCAGCATCAACGAGAAAATGTATCTGGCCGAGATGAAAGGCGGGCACGGACCAAGCCCCGCCTTCATCCCCGCGTCTTTCCCCGGTGCCGCGATCCGGCGGCATACCGGCACGCCGATGATGGGCTATGCCGGGGCGACGTATCTGCTGCAAGAAGTGTGCAACGGCCTGTTTGATGCGCTGTTCCATATTCTGCCCCTTGCCAGCACCATGGATGCGGCCGAGGCCACCCCAACGACCCTGCGCCGCGATTTCCCTTGGGATACCGATGCGCAAGCCGCTCTTGACCGTATCGTGGCGCGCCATCCGGTGCTGACGCGAATCTCGGCGGCCAAGACCCTGCGCGACGAAGCAGAGCGTGCCGCATTGGCCCAAGGGGCCGAACGCGTCGTGCTGGAAACTGTCGAAGCACTCAATCCCGATCTTGCGCGCCCCGCGCGAGGCCCTGAGGTGAAAGGAGATCTGTCATGACAGATGCAACATCCAATACCCCGATGACCCGCAGCCACAAGCCGCCACGGACCGAATTCATGGTCTATTTCGGCGTGATCTTTCTGGCGACATTGCCGCTGGCCACCCTGACATGGGCGCTGGCGCTGCTGAAGGGCGGACGCATTCCCGACAAGGGGCCGATTGCCCGCGCCTGGAGCCAGGCCGGTATCATCACGCCCATGATTTTCTCGGCCTGATCCATGCGGATCGGTCTGCATATCCTGCCTATAGGCAGCGCGGCAGACAGCCGAACACGAGATCTGTCCATTCGGAAGGATGGCCAGAGCCCGGAGGGGCGCTTGCACCCCAAAGGACCCGGCCGCGGGGAGCGCGGCGTCACCATTACATTCCGGAGGAAAGTTAATGGCTGATAGAACCGACCTGTCTTTTACAGGTCTCACAGACGAGCAGGCGCAAGAGTTGCACTCGGTCTACATGAGCGGGCTTTGGCTCTTCACAGCTGTTGCAGTTGTGGCTCACTTGGCCGTGTACATCTGGCGCCCCTGGCTCTGAGGAGAGATTGAACAATGGCTAAATTTTATAAGATCTGGCTCATCTTCGATCCGCGCCGTGTGTTTGTTGCACAAGGTGTCTTCCTCTTCCTGCTGGCAGCGATGATTCACCTCGTCCTGCTGAGCACGGAGCACTTCAACTGGTTTGAGCTGGCAGCCCAAAAAGCAGCGATGTGATCCGCTCCCCTGTGAAGGGGACGGGTGACAACCAGTCAAGTGACAACACGATAGCTGCGGGCACGTCAGGCGTGGCCTGCCCGCGGCAAACCGAAATTCATCGACGGCTTCAAGTCTGAACAGACGAGCCGCCAATCGCGGAGACAGAAGATGGCGTTGCTCAGCTTCGAAAGAAAGTATCGCGTCCGTGGTGGGACGCTGGTCGGCGGCGATCTGTTCGATTTCTGGGTGGGCCCGTTCTATGTGGGCTTCTTTGGGGTCACGACAGCATTTTTCGCCCTACTCGGCACCATTCTGATCTTTTGGGGGGCGTCCCAGCAAGGGACGTTTAACCCATGGTTGATCAATATAGCACCGCCCGACCTTGTATATGGTCTGGGCATGGCTCCCCTCATGGAGGGGGGGCTCTGGCAGATCATCACGTTCTGCGCAACCGGCGCCTTCATTAGCTGGGCCCTGCGCGAGGTAGAAATCTGCCGTAAACTTGGGATGGGCTATCACGTGCCCTTCGCCTTTGGCTTTGCTATTCTGGCCTATATGACCCTTGTGATCTTTCGCCCGCTTCTGATGGGTGCATGGGGTCATGGTTTCCCTTACGGGATTTTCAGCCATCTCGATTGGGTCAGCAATGTTGGCTACTCCTACCTCCATTTCCATTACAACCCGGCGCATATGCTGGCGGTGACCTTCTTCTTCACGACCACGTTCGCCCTGGCGCTGCATGGCGCCCTGGTGCTGAGTGCGGCAAACCCCGAAAAGGGTGAAGAGGCGCAAGGCCCCGATAATGAAGACACGTTCTTTCGTGACTTCATCGGCTATTCGGTCGGGACGCTGGGCATCCACCGTGTGGGTCTGTTGCTGGCGCTGAATGCCGGTTTCTGGTCAGCGGTCTGTATCATCATCTCTGGTCCGGTCTGGACCAAGGGCTGGCCCGAATGGTGGAACTGGTGGCTTGAGATGCCAATCTGGCCCTCGCAGATAGGATTATAATCATGGCTGAATATCAAAACATATTCACGCAAGTGCAGGTCCAAGGCCCACCGGAATGGGGCATGGATAACGAAAACAATATGATGGAAGAGCGCGCCGGCAAGCCATTCTTCAGCACATGGGTTGGCTGGATGGGCAATGCGCAGATCGGTCCGGTCTATCTTGGCTGGACAGGGATGATCAGCCTTGCCACCGGTCTGTTGTGGTTCAACATCGTGGGTCTGAACATGCTGGCGCAAGTTGGCTGGTCGATCCCTGAATTCCTGCGGCAGCTGTTCTGGCTGGCGCTGGAGCCACCGGGCCCGGAACATGGCCTGTCAATGCCGCCATTGAATGACGGCGGCTGGTATATCATCAGCTCTTTCTTCCTGCTGGTGTCAGTGATGTTCTGGTGGCTGCGGTCCTACCTTTTGGCAAAGCAGCACAAGATGGGCAAACATGTGGCCTGGGCTTTTGCTGCGGCGATCTGGCTGTTCCTTGTGCTGGGCCTGTTCCGGCCTGTCCTGATGGGCAGTTGGTCCGAGGCTGTTCCATATGGCATCTTCCCGCATCTTGATTGGACAACGGCGTTCTCGATCCGCTACGGCAACCTTTACTATAACCCGTTCCATGCGCTTTCGATTGTCTTTCTCTATGGGTCTGTTCTGCTGTTCGCGATGCATGGTGCAACAATTCTGGCTGTCACCCGTTTTGGCGGCGACCGGGAGCTGGAGCAGATCTATGATCGTGGCACGGCCACCGAGCGGGCAGCCCTGTTCTGGCGCTGGACCATGGGCTTTAACGCCACCATGGAAGGTATCCACCGCTGGGCTTGGTGGTTCGCCGTGCTAACTCCCATCACCGGCGGCATCGGGATTTTGCTAACCGGCACCGTTGTGGATAACTGGTTCATCTGGGCACAAGAGCACAATTTTGCACCCATGTATGACGGTTCATACGGGTATGCCGATTACGGATCTTACGAAGCCTTCATCGGACAGGAGAATTGATATGTTTCCCAAATGGTTTGGTGAATGGAACAAGAAGAACCCCAAAGATATCTATGGCCCCGCGATACTTGTCGGGACCATAGGCGGCGCGGTCTTTGTTGCGGCCTTTCTGGTGACATGGGGGCAACCCCTTGCCACGGACAGTATGCAGACAGGGCCGCGTGGCACCGGAATGTCGGTGCCGGAGTTCAAGGCCGATCTGGCAAAGCCTGACCCGGCGATCGAGTTGATCTTTGCCAATGATCCCCTGATCCCCGAACCAGGCGAGCCGCTGGCAGGTACCATCTATCAGAATGTTCAGGTTCTGGGCGGGCTGACGGATGCCAATTTCAACCGGTTGATGGCGGCGATGACAGAATGGGTGGCCCCTGACCAGGGCTGTGCCTATTGCCACGGCGATGGCGATCTTGAGACATATGGCGAGGATAATCTTTATACAAAGATCGTTGCGCGCCGGATGATCGAGATGACCCAGAACATCAACGAGAACTGGGATGGTCACGTCAACGCCAACAAACAGGTCGGTGTGACCTGCATGACCTGCCATCGCGGGCAGAATGTGCCCAACAATATCTGGTTCAAGATCACACCAGTGAACGAGTCTGTTGCCGGCTGGTCAGCCAATCAGAACCGTGCGACCAGCATCAGCCAGTCGACATCGCTGCCGTCAGATGCGTTGGAAAAGTACCTGCTGGAATACGAGCGTATCTCGGTTCATGATCTGGAAAGCCGCGTCAAAAGTCAGCCGGGTGATCCGCGCATCCACGAGACCGAGCGGACCTATTCCCTGATGAACTACTTCTCGAACGCCTTGGGTGTGAACTGTGTGTTCTGTCACAACAGCCGCGCGTTCTATGATCCCGGTCAGGTGACGCCGCAATGGGGCACGGCCTCGCTGGGGATCGCGATGGTGCAGGAGTTGAACAACGACTACCTTGTGCCATTGCAGGACCAATACCCAGAGCATCGGCTTGGTCCGATCTATGGTGATGCGCCGAAGGCTGCCTGCAAAACCTGCCATCAAGGGTATCAGCAGCCGCTTCAGGGCACCAATGTGATCGCGGATTGGCCTGAATTGGCCACCTCGGGCGCGCCTGTCTACGAATAAGGGTGGGGCGGACTCCCCTCCGCCCTGTCCTTAGCCATGTTCGGACCGCGTTGTTCGCGCCACGCGATCCGGGCACGGGGCTTCAACACCCCGGTTCCCTTCCTGTTGGCTACAGGACCAGGGCGCCACACCGGGGACACCTGGTGTGGCGTCTTTTGTTTCAGGAGCGGGAGGCTCTGATGACCCAATCACATGACATAACCGATACACCCCTTTTGGATCGCGTGGCCGGGCCTGCTGATCTGAAACGGTTTTCCGATGATGATCTGGGACGGCTCAGCCACGAATTGCGATCCGAGGTGATCCGGTCTGTTGCGCAGACGGGGGGGCATCTGGGGTCATCCTTGGGCGTGGTTGAGTTGACTGTTGCGATCCATGCGGTTTTCAACACGCCAATGGATAAGCTGGTCTGGGATGTCGGGCATCAATGCTATCCGCACAAGATTCTGACAGGGCGGCGGCATCGCATGACCAGCCTGCGCCAGAAAGACGGTCTGTCAGGGTTTACCAAACGCAGCGAGTCCGAATTTGATCCCTTTGGCGCGGCGCATAGCTCGACCTCGATCTCGGCGGCTCTGGGTTTTGCTGTCGGGCGCGATATGGGGCAGCCGACAGGCGATGCGATTGCGGTGATCGGGGATGGCTCTATCAGCGCGGGGATGGCTTATGAAGCGATGAACAATGCAGGCCATGAGGGGCGGCGGCTGTTTGTCATCCTGAACGACAATGAAATGAGCATTGCGCCACCAGTTGGGGCGATGTCCTCTTATCTGTCGCGGCTTTATGCGAACGAGCCTTTGGCCGCGCTGCGCCAGATGGCCGAGGGGTTCGAGGCGGCGTTGCCACCTCCCATGCGCGAAGGTGCCAAACGTGCGCGTCAGTTGGTGACAGGCCAATCCGCAAGCGGCACATTGTTCGAGGAGTTGGGATTCACCTATATCGGTCCGATCAACGGCCATGACATGGGCCAGCTTTTGCCGGTGCTGCGCGCAGCACGGGCGCGGGCCACAGGGCCGGTGCTGATCCATTGCTGCACAGTCAAAGGCAAGGGATATGCCCCCGCCGAGGCATCACGCGACAAATATCATGGCGTGGCCAAGTTTGATGTGCCCTCGGGGACGCAGGTCAAAAGCAAACCGAACGCGCCCAGTTACACATCGGTTTTCGGGCAGGCCCTCACCGATATTGCCGCGCGCGATCCCAAAGTGGTTGCTGTCACCGCCGCGATGCCGGATGGCACGGGGCTGGATATCATGGCCAGGCGGTTTCCGGCGCGGGTCTTCGATGTGGGTATCGCGGAACAGCATGGCGTGACCTTTGCCGCGGGCATGGCGGCCAGCGGTTTGCGCCCGTTCTGCGCGATCTATTCGACCTTTCTGCAGCGCGGCTATGATCAGGTTGTGCATGATGTGGCGCTGCAAGGGCTGCCTGTGCGCTTTGCGATAGACCGCGCCGGATTGGTGGGCGCTGACGGTGCCACCCATGCCGGCGCGTTTGATGTGGCCTATCTGTCGAACCTGCCAGGGTTCACGGTGATGGCCGCCGCGGATGAGGCCGAACTGGTCCATATGGTGGCAACTGCTGCGGCGCATGATGCGGGCCCTATCGCGTTTCGTTATCCGCGCGGGTCCGGGACTGGCGTTGCCTTGCCCGAGGTTGGAACCGTTCTGCAGATCGGCAAGGGCCGCGTGATCCGTGAAGGCAGCGATGTGGCTATCCTGAGCCTTGGGGCGCATCTGGCAGAATGTGACGCCGCCGTTGCATTGCTGGAGGCAGAGGGCGTTTCTGTTACTTTGGCCGATGCCCGTTTTGCCAAGCCCCTTGATCTGGACCTGTTGATGCAGCTGGCGCGCCATCATCGCGCGCTGATCACGGTGGAACAGGGCGCGCGTGGCGGTTTTGGCGCGATGGTGCTGCATGAACTGGCGGCGGCGGGCGTTTTTGACCGTGGTCTTGCCATACGCACGCTGACCCTGCCTGACCGTTTCATTGATCAGGCCAGCCCTGATGAAATGTATCTGGATGCGGGTCTAACCCGGCATGATATTGCTGTCAGCGTCCTGCAGGCGCTGGGGCGGGAGCAAAAGATACTGGGCTTCAAAACCGCGCCGCGCCGCGCCTGAACCCAAAAGCAAAAGCTTTTTGCAGCCTGCGCCGCGCGGATGGGCTTTTGCACAGGTTTTATAATGTCTGTCAGCATCAGGAGGGTGCCCTGAGGGGGTGTTTTGCTGAAAGCACACTCTATCATTGACAAAGTTGCGAATGATTCTCAATATAGGCTGAGGAGTGGTATTTTCACATCCGCAGGCTGAAAAGAGGATAACATGACCCTAACCCGCCGCTTTGTTTTCGCTGCCCTGGCTGCAAGCCTTACGATTCCGCGGGTTGCGCTGGCGGCTGATACGCAGGTTTCGATTGTGGCAACCACGGGAATGGTCGCGGATGCGGCGCGCTTGGTGGGTGGTGATCTTGTGTCTGTTGTCTCGTTGATGGGGCCGGGTACTGATCCGCATGCCTATCGCCAGACCCGTAGCGATATTGTGGCCATGAACCGCGCTGATCTGGTTCTCTGGCATGGGTTATATCTGGAAGCGCAGCTTGAGCGGCTTTTGCTGGACATGGCGCGCAGCCGCACTGTTATCGCCGTTGGCGAAGCGGTGCCGGAAGCCAAGCTGCTTGCCGATCCCGACTATGACAACAGGTTTGACCCGCATGTGTGGATGGACCCTGACCTGTGGCAGCATGTTGTGCTTGCCACCCGCGATGCGCTAAGCGCCTTGCGCCCTGACGCGGCCGCGGTCTTTGCCGGGAATGCTGCAAGCCATATCAATGATCTGGAACGCCTGTCAGACTATGCGCGGCGCAGTCTTGCATCTGTGCCTGCCGAGGACCGTGTTCTGGTGACAGCGCATGATGCGTTTGGCTATTTTGGCCGCGCCTACGGGTTTGAGGTGCTTGGTATTCAGGGAATATCAACCGAATCCGAAGCAGGGCTAAGCCGGATCGCGGCGCTGGTCGATCTGCTGGTTGAGCGCCGGATTGGTGCCGTATTCGTGGAAAGCTCTGTGTCAGATCGTAACATCCGCGCCCTGATCGAAGGCGCTGCCGCGCGGGGCCACACCGTGCGCCTTGGGGGGGAGTTGTTCTCGGATGCGATGGGACCGGCCGGAACATATGAAGGAAGCTATATTGGCATGATCGATCACAATGTGACCCTGATTGCCGGTGCCTTGGGCGGTGATGTGCCGGCGCGCGGCATGGATGGCCGTTTGAGTGCGGGGCTCTGATCATGGCAACCGGCCCGATCCCGCGACTTGAGGCAATGGGATATTCATCCGTACCAGCAGGATCGGCCACGCCCCCCCCGGCGTTGGAGATATCCGGGCTGACCGTGGCATATAGCGAAAAACCGGCGGTATTTTCGGTTGATATGACCGTGGCGCAGGGCACGATGACAGCGATTGTCGGCCCCAATGGTGCCGGTAAATCGACACTACTCAAGGCGGTTTTGGGGTTGATCAAGCCACTGGCGGGGGAGGTGCGCCTGTTTGGCCTGCCCTTGGCGCGGGTACGTGACAGGCTGGCCTATGTGCCGCAGCGCGCCAGCGTGGATTGGGATTTTCCCGCCCGTGTGATCGATGTGGTGCTGATGGGATTGCATCGGGAGTTGGGGCTGCTACGGCGCATCAAGCCGGATCATCTTGCCCGCGCCCGCGCCTGCCTTGCCCGCGTCGGCATGGAGGATTTCGCGGAGCGTCAGATCGGGCAACTGTCTGGCGGGCAACAGCAACGCGTCTTTCTGGCGCGTGCCCTGGTGCAATCTGCTGATCTTTACTTGCTGGATGAACCCTTCTCGGGTGTTGATGCTGCCACTGAAAAGGCGATTATTGCGGTGCTCAAGGATCTGCAGACCGAAGGGCGCAGCATTGTTGCCGTTCACCATGATCTGTCAACGGTGCGCGCTTATTTCGACCATATGTTCTTGATCAACACCCGAACAATCGCGGCGGGGCCGGTATCGGATGTATTCACCAGCACCAATCTGCAGCGCGCCTATGGTGGCAGGTTGGGTGAGGCACAGGTCGCCGGAATGCAGACCGAAAAGGGGCAGGTTGACCAACTGCCCAAAACAGACGGTGCATGATGATCTGGCAGGCTCTTTCGCTGCAACTGGGCTATAATGCAACGCTTGTAGCCCTTGGCGCCTGCTTGTTGGGCATTGCGGCAGGTGTCACCGGCAGCTTCCTGTTTCTTAGAAAGCGGTCTTTGGTATCGGACGCCGTGTCGCATGCCACATTGCCGGGGATAGGGCTTGCCTTTGTCGTAATGGTCGCGCTGGGCGGCGATGGCCGCTTTTTACCGGGTCTGATGCTGGGTGCTGCGGCATCATCGGGTCTTGGCCTGCTGGTCATCAGCTGGATGATCCGCCGCACCCGTCTGACCGAAGACGCGGCGATCGGGGCAGTTCTGTCAGTGTTTTTCGGCGCAGGTATCGTTGTGTTGACGGTGATCCAGTCGATGCAGTCAGGGCGGCAGGCCGGGTTGGAATCGGTGCTGCTCGGCTCTACTGCCGGAATGTTGCGCATTGATGCGCTGGTGATTGCGGGCGGTGGGGCGCTGGTTCTGGCTCTGGTGATCCTGTTGCGGCGGCCGATGTTGACCGTTGGTTTCGATCCCGATTATGCGGCTGTCAGCGGCACCAATGTCGCAAGGATCGATCTTGCCATGATGGGCCTTGTGATGGCGGTCACCGTTCTGGGGATCACAACCGTGGGTCTTGTCCTGATTGTGGCCCTTTTGATTATTCCGGCAGTGACGGCGCGGCTCTGGACAGATCAGGCGGAACGTATGGTCATCCTTGCCGGCGTGGTGGGGGGGCTTGCAGCCTATGTCGGCGCGGCAATTTCGGCCACGGCACCGGCTTTGCCGACCGGGCCAATCATCGTGCTGTCCAGCTTTGCGCTTTTCGCGGCCTCGCTTGCATTGGCCCCGGCACGCGGCGGTGTGGCCTTGCTGGTGCGAAAGACGCGGTTCCGCCGCCGTGTGCATCGTCGTCAGGGTTTGCTGGCTCTGGCGCTGGGGCAACCTATCCATGAAGGGTTCACATTGGCGTTGCTGCAACGTGAAGGGCTGGCAAGGGCGGATGGGGTGCCCACAGATGATGGCCGCGCGGCTGCGGCCAAGGCGCTGCTGGATGAGGCGCGCTGGGCCGCTCTCAGGACTGATCCGGCGCATGGGTTGGCGGCTGGACGCTATGACGCGCTGACCGCGATCGAGACCGTGCTGACCCCGGACCAGATCGCGGAACTTGACCGATATTTGCAACGTCCAAAGGGGGTGATCTGATGGATAGCGAATTTGTCGCCCTGTCCCTGACACCCCTGTTGATCGGCGTGCTGGCTGCTGTAACCTGCGCGCTACCGGGTAATTTCCTGCTTCTGCGGCGTCAGGCGCTGATTGGAGACGCTATCAGCCACGTGGTTCTGCCGGGGATTGTTGTGGCCTTCCTGCTGACCGGAGCAGTTGCGGCGCTGCCGATGATGTTGGGCGCAATGGGCGCTGCACTGGTCTCGGTGGTGTTGATTGAAGCGGTGCGCCGAACAGCCCGGATTGAGGCAGGCGCCGCAATGGGCGTGATTTTCACAACCCTTTTCGCCGCGGGCGTTTTGCTGCTGGAACAATCCGACACAAGTGGCGTCCATCTGGATGTGGAGCATGCGCTCTATGGCAATCTGGAAAGCTTGATCTGGCTGGATGCCACGGGCTGGGCGTCTTTGCTGGATCCCGTGGCCCTGGCGGGGCTGCCGCCTGAGCTGCCGCATATGGCGGGGGTATTCTGTGTTGTGGCGCTGGCGATCAGGGTGATGTGGCGGCCTTTGGCGCTGGCCACTTTTGATGAAGGCTTTGCCGCCACGTTGGGCCTTCCGGTGCGGGCTTTGGGGCTGGCGCTGGTGATGTTGGCGGCACTTGCCGCCGTTGCGGCGTTTGATGCGGTTGGCTCCATCATCGTGATTGCCATGTTCATCTGTCCGCCCGCCGCAGCACGCATGATGACAAACAGGCTGCTTGCGCAAGTCGCATGGAGCATGGCCTTCGCCAGCATTGCGGCTGTTCTTGGATATGTGCTGGCTGGATACGGACCTTTGTGGTTTGGCTATGACAGTTCCGTCAGCGCGGCAGGCATGATCGCCACCATATCCGGTTTGATCTTGGGTATCACAATGGTCATTGGCCCCTGCCGCCACAGATCCGGCGCCGCCGCGGTGTCGTGATCTTTCGGTTTCTTCTTGCTTCAAATATCCCCGCCGGAGGCTCCCGTGGGAACGAGGGTGCGCAAGGCTTAGCGGGTTTTTGTCCATAGCGCGAATAGCCCCTTCTGCGCGCAGTCTTGCGGATGCAGGTGGTCAACAGGAACGCCTTGCTGCTCCAATACGCTGGAATAGAGCCTGTTTTGGGCGATGACGATCACCTGTTGCCCCAGCCAGTAAGGCCGCATCGCCCCCAGTTCAGCGCCAAGCAAATGGCCGGTAACCGTATCTGGGGCTTGCATCAGGCTTGCACTGCGCAGGTGCACAGACAGCCGCTCTGGATGTGACATCGTATCGGCCACAGCCTCAGGATCGGCATGGTCTGATGCGTCAAGGGAGCGGGCCAGAACCGGGGTAAGGCTCGATTGGAAACTGACCACCTCATCGGCACTGATCTGGCACCAATGGGTCGCGTCGGGCATGGGAAGGCAAATCACGCCATCCCAGTTCTTCCGGTCCGCAAGGGCGCCGCCGATCCGCAACCGTGCTGCCGCGCACAAGGCGCCGCGCGGCTTTTCTTGCGACAGGCCCGATAGCGGCAGGTTTTCCGGCAGGACAGGCGCAGGTACCTGCTGTAAGCTGTGCCCGTCCCCGATGATCAGCGCAGGCCCATCGCCAAGCTGCGCCACAACATTTGCGGGGGTCGGGCCTGTTGCCGTTTGCAGAACCTTTGCGCCGTCAAAGCGCCAACCCATGGCCGCGTCAGCGCTGCGTTCAATCCCGATCCAGATATTTTTTGTCATGATCACACAGCTATGCCTGCGCGGCGCGGGCGTCAATCCGGGATACGGACTTGGATACGGGCGAGGATGCGGGGCTTTGCCTTTGCTGTCAGGTTTTGCCGGGCGGCGTCAGCGCGATCATGGCGTCATATTGTGACAGAAAAACCTTTCCGCTCATCTCGTTCAGGAAATGGCTGCGTTGCAATCTGTCCATGACCGGGCCTTTGACCTCGGACAGGTGCAGCGTGATGTCCATGTCGCGCAAGCGGCTGTTGATCGCTTCAAGGCTTTCCAGCGCGGACATGTCAATCTCGTTCACGGCAGAGCACATCAGGATCACATGCTGGATCGGCTCGTCACAGGCGACGCGGTTATAGACGTAATCCTCCAGAAAGCGGGCATTGGCAAAATACAGGCTCTCATCGATCCTCAGGGTGACCACTGCGGGATCAGTCAGCACTTTGTGGCGCAGGATATTGCGGAAATGCTGGGTGCCGGGGACCAGCCCCACCTCGGCCACATGCGGGCGGGAGGTTTTGTAGAGAAACAGCAGCAAAGACAGGATCACCCCGGCCGATACGCCTGTTTCGACCCCAAGACCAAGGGTGATGGTGATGGTTGTGGCGACAGCGGCGAAATCAAGGCGGGAATAGCCCCAGCTGCGTTTGAGAATGGACAGATCCACAAGGCTGAGCACTGCGATAATGATCGTCGCGGCCAGCGTTGCCTTGGGCAAGAAGTAGAGAAGCGGCGTCAGATACATGGCCGCCAGCAGGATTCCGATTGCCGTAAAGGCCCCTGCTGCGGGGGTGGCCGCACCTGCATCGGCATTGACCACGGAGCGGGCAAAGCCGCCCGTCACAGGAAAACCACCCGAGAGGGAGGCGGCGATATTGGCTGTTCCCAACCCGACCAGTTCCTGATCGGGGTCAATGCGTTGGCGTTTTCGGGCGGCAAGCGTCTGGGCCACGGAGACGGATTCAACAAACCCGATGATCGAGATCAGCAGCGCGGCCATAAAAAGCTGCCCCCAGATATGGCCAGAGAAACTGGGCAAGGTCAGCGGCGGAATGCCATCCGGCACCGTGCCCACAATGGCCACGCCTTTATCTGCCAGACCAAAGACAAAAGTCACCCAAGCCGTCAGCGCCACTGCGGCGACTGGTCCGGCCTTGGCCAGCAGATCGGCCAGCCGTGGCGGCAGGCCGAACCGGATCAGCAAGGGTTTCAACCCTTTGCGCACCCAGAACAGGAACGCGGTTGTCGTTACCCCGATCAGCAGCGTTATCGGATTGGTCAGGTGGAGATTGGCCCACAGGGCGCGCGCCTGTTCGATCATCGTCTGCCCGCCGCCACTGATCCCAAGGATCGTTCCGATCTGGCTGGCTGCGATCAGCAAACCCGATGCGGTGATGAATCCGGCAATCACCGGATGTGACAGGAAATTGGCCAGAAAACCCAGCCGCAGCAGCCCCATGACGGTGAGGATCAGCCCTGACATGAACGCAAGCGTGATGGCGGCCACCGCGTATTCGGCGGTGCCTTCCAGCGCCATATTTCCCACAGCTGCCGCCGTCATCAGCGATATCACAGCAACTGGCCCGACAGCCAAGACGCGGCTGGTGCCAAAAACCGTATAGGCGACAAGCGGCAGGATGGACGCGTAAAGCCCCATTTCAGGGGGCAGACCCGCCAAAAGCGCATAGGCCAGCGATTGTGGGATCAGCATGATCGTCACAATCACAGCCGCCATCGTATCTGATGTCAGCGCGTCCCGATCATAAAGCCTGCCCCATTGCAGGATCGGCAAATACCGCGCCGCTATCGTGCGGGTCTGGCTTGCCTGGCGGGGCTGCGTTGCGATCCGGTCAGGCGGCTGCGTCATGGTTGGCTGGTCCTCATGTTGCGGCGATGCCGGAGCGGTCAATCGCTGACCATTCATATAGTGTATTTAGAATGTGAATTTCAATCAGCGTGTCGGTGTTTTTCTGCCATTTGGGCGCGCAGGATCACTGCATGTCTGGAACTGACCCAAGCCACAGATCGCCATAGAACAATTTATGCCTATAAAGCAGCATAGCCGCCTTTTGACCTGCCAGAAAGTCAAACAAAGGTCATTCGACCTGCATGCAGGTGTTTTACAGGAATGGTTCATATATGTTTTACATTCGCTCTGCGTTAAACTGTCGCGGCATCACAAGATGCAAGCCAACACGCAGGAGGGACAAATGTCTGCAAAATTCGTCGTCGGCTATGACGGGAGCGATGCCTCAAAACGGGCGCTCGACTTTGCCGTGGGCCGGGTCAAGCTTCAGGGAGGGATGGTTGTTCTGGTCCATGTCCTTGAATGGTCTCCCTATTCGTTTCTGAGTGCATCGGAGTTGGAAGAGCGCCACAAACGCCGCAAGGAAGAGTTGGATCGCGCGGAAAAGGCGCTGATTACGCCGGTTCTGAATACCATCCGCGCTGGCGGGATCGAAGGGGAAGGTGTGATCCGCTATGGCCATATCGCGGATACGATCTGCAAGATTTCGGAAGATATTGGCGCGGTGCAGATCGTTATCGGGCGCAATGGCCATACCCAAATCGGCAGCCGGATCTTTGGGTCGGTGGCCGGACATCTGGCGCAAGCGGCACCTGTGCCCTGCACCATCGTGCCATAATCAGGGACAGGGACAACAGATGATACAAAAATCATTTTCTTCAGCATGTGTTGCTGTTGCCGCCATTGCGGCGTTTATCATTTCGGCTGCGCCCGCGCGGGCGCAATCCATCGACGAAACTGTGAACCAGCTGTTTGCAGATTCAACCGGCTGGTTTGTTAGTTTTATCTTTGCGCCAATTCCGGGCACGTCCTTTTCTTGGATCGTGTTGTGGCTGGTTGTGGCAGCAAGCGTGTTCACCATCTATTTCGGGTTCATCCAGTTTCGGGTGGTTGGCCATTCCTTGGCGCTGGTAAGCGGTAAATACTCTGATCCCAATGACGCGGGTGAAGTCAGCCATTTTCAGGCGCTGGCCACGGCCCTGTCCGGGACTGTCGGTCTGGGCAATATCGCGGGTGTTGCAGTGGCGGTCAGCATCGGGGGTGCGGGTGCAACCTTCTGGATGATCCTTGCGGGTCTGCTTGGAATGGCGTCCAAGTTTACGGAATGTACGCTGGGCGTGAAATATCGCAACGAATACCCTGATGGGCGCGTGTCCGGTGGGCCGATGTATTACCTGACAAAGGGCTTTGCAGAACGCGGCCTGCCGGGTGGCAAGGTGCTGGCTGTTCTCTTTTCGATTTTTTGTGTGCTGGGTTCGCTGGGCGGCGGCAATATGTTTCAGGCCAATCAGGCGCACCAGCAGCTATCAGGTGTTCTGGGTGACTATCCGGGTTGGATAACCGGGGTGGTTTTTGCGGTGATTGTATTTGCCGTGATTGTGGGTGGTATCAAATCCATCGCACGTGTGACTGAAAAGATCGTGCCGTTTATGGGTATCTTGTATGTTGGCACGGCACTTGTGATCATCCTGATGAACTACAATCTGGTTGGCGCGGCCTTTGCCGAGATCTTTAACGGTGCCTTTACAGGCAACGGGATCGTGGGCGGGATGATCGGCGCGCTGATCCAAGGCTTCCGCCGGGCCGCATTCTCGAACGAGGCGGGGGTTGGTTCTGCCGCTATCGCGCATTCCGCGGTGCGCACGAAAGAGCCGATCACCGAGGGTTTTGTATCCTTGCTGGAGCCGTTTATCGATACGGTGGTGATCTGCACCATGACCGCGCTGGTCATCATTATCACAGGGCAGTTGCTGACTGATCCGATGACAGGGCTGTATCTGATCGGTGAAGACGGGCGCGTTGTGACGGAATCCGGGGCGGCAGGTGTTGGCCTGACCTCAGCGGCATTCGGATCGGCCTTGCCATGGTTCCCCTATATCCTTGTGCTTGCGGTGGTCCTGTTTGCTTTTTCAACCATGCTCAGCTGGTCCTATTATGGTTTGAAAGCATGGACCTACATGTTTGGCGAAGGTGAGACGCAAGAGCTTGTGTTCAAATCGATGTTTTGCGTGTTCATCGTGATCGGTGCCGCCGCCAGCCTTGATCCTGTCATCGACTTTTCGGATGCAGCGATTTTTGCGATGGCGGTGGTCAACATCTTTGGCCTGTATTTCCTGATGCCGATCGTCAAGCGAGAGCTTGAAAGCTACCTCAGCCGGCTAAAATCCGGTGAAATCAAGCGTTTCAAGTAAAGTTATCATGGTAACGCGTGCATCAGGCCAGAGCATCCGCTCTGGCCTGATGTCATTTCAGGAACGGGGGTCTTCAGGCAGCGGCCAAACCCGCGTCCAGCGATGACAGAATCGTATTCACTTCGGCCTCTGTGATTGTCAGCGGGGGTGACATCAGGATGTTATGGGCCCCCAGCCGCACCATCGTGCCCGCCTCATAGGTGGCTTTGTGGATGCGTTTCATCGTGGCCATATCCATGGGCGTCTTGGTTGCCTTGTCACTGACCAGTTCGATCCCGGTCATCAAGCCATGACCGCCGCGCACATCGCCGATGATGTCGTATTTTTCAGCCAGCTTCAGCGCCCCGTCATAAAGCTGCTTGCCGCGTGGTCCGGCATTGGCAGCTGTATTCAGGCGCAGGGTTTCCGACAGGCACGCGGTGACGGCGGCGGCCCCAACCGGATGGGCCGAGTAGGTATAGCCGTGGAAGATTGCCCCCTCACCTGTGGTGTCTTTTTCAAAGACATCCGCGACTTTCTGGTTCACCAAGGTGGCCCCCACAGGGAAATACCCCGATGTGATGCCTTTGGCGCAACTCATCATATCGGGTTGCACGCCCCAATGCCGCGCGCCTGACCAATCGCCAGAGCGGCCAAATCCGGTGATCACCTCGTCACTGATAAGCAAGATACCGTGACGGTCGCAAATCTCGCGCATCAGGGGCATGAAGGTTTCATGCGGCACGATCACGCCGCCCGCCCCTTGGATCGGCTCCATGATAAAGGCGGCGATGGTGTTTGCGCCCTGAAAGGCGATTTCATCCTCCATCGCGGCGGCGATATTCTGCGCCAGCACAGCGCCATCTGTTTCGTTGAAAGGGTTGCGATAGGTATAGGGGCTGGGCAGGTGGAAGCAGCCCGGCAACATCGGTTCGTAATTCAAACGGAAACGGTTATTGCCGTTGACGCTGGCCCCGCCGAAATGGGTGCCGTGATAGCCTTTCTTGAGGCTGAGAAACTTGGTGCGCGTCGCCTCGCCGCGCAGGCGATGATACTGCCGCGCCAGCCGCAGACAGGTTTCAACGGAATCCGACCCGCCCGAGGTGAAAAAGGCGCGCACCATGCCGTCAGCCTCAAAAAATTCGCGCAGCATATAAGACGCTTCGATCGCTGTCGGGTTCGAGGTGCCGCCAAAGGCCGAATAATAGGGCAAATCATAGAGTTGCTTGGCGATAGCGTCTTTCACCACATTGTTGGAATAGCCAAGGTTCACGCACCACAAGCCGCCCACAGCATCTACCGTGCGGTGCCCATCCAGATCTGTGATATGCACACCTTCGGCCCCTTTGATGATTGTGGGCGCATTGGTCTGAAGATCGCCGGGGTGGCCCATCGGATGCCACATATGGCGGGCGTTGTTCTCTTTGAGAAAGTTGTCGTCTTTCATGGTGCCGGTCTCCGGATGTTGCGGTTTGTGTGATTTGATCAAATTCTGACATTGCGGATGGTGCCTGTCTAGGGTTTGGTTTGCCCGAAGGATTACCGACAGGGCGCAAAACAGCCCAGCGAC
>JBLRWJ010000008.1:0-53062 GCA_047921315.1 Rhodobacterales bacterium
TCAACAATATAGAAGCATCCGATCCCCGCAGGCGCTGAACACAGTCGGGCAAAGCCGCAGCCGGCCTGACATTGCCTGCCTCAAACGATACGATGACCGGGCCGCAGCTTCACCCTGTCCGAAGGGATGATGTGGCAGCATTCACCAATTTGACGGGGGCCTATCCTTGGAAAAGACGCCTCATGACGATCCGGGTGATGGATAACACCAGCGCGTTCCAAGGTGTTCTGCCAAAAAAAATCTGACCAGTGACGCCGCCTTCCAAAGCTGCCGGGTTCAATGCCGTTTCGTGAGGGTTATAAAATTCTGATCGGTTAACCTTTGTCCTATGCCCCTATGATAATGAATGCACAATACTGACTATTTATATTCCAGGAAATGCAGCTCGGAATGCCGGATCCCTCATAAAGACCTCTGCATGACACCGTTCCGGCCCCAGGATGAGGGCAGCGCCTGCCGGGGGGCAGGCTGGCGCTGCCCGGCGGTGCCGCCGGGCGGGGGATATCGGCGATGGCGCGTGTTATGCAGAGGTCTTTCACAGACTTTTCTGGCAAAGTGTATGTCAGTCGATCTGGAGGTGGATCCGCGCAGGGCCAAGGTCTTTGATCTTGCGGCAGTCCGGCACAACGAGCCGACTGCAATCCGGTTGCGGAACGGAGACTTGAACGCCGCGCTGGATGAACTTGAAGCGTCACTGGGCGCGGTCAATCATTTGCTCGGGCACAACATCTTGCGCCATGATCTGCCGCATCTGGCGGTATCGCGTCCGCGTCTGACGCAGATGATCAAAGCGCCAATCGATACACTTTGGCTGAACCCGCTGGCCTTTCCGCGCAATCCTTATCACCACCTTGTAAAACACTACCAAGACGGTCGTTTGCAGGCGGGGCATATCAACGATCCGGAATTGGACGCAAGATTGGTATTCGGCGTTCTGGAAAACCAGATTGCTGCGTTTTCGCAGCTCAATGCGGAACAGCCGGATGCGTTGTTGTGGATTTCCGTAGCCGGCGCGGAATCCGTCATGCCGCCTTGGGTTCGGGCACAGTTTCGCGAGGCGGCGTTGATCTTGCGGCACCTGCGCGATACCGCCTGCGACAGCCCGGATTGTGCGTGGTGTCGGGAGAAGAATGACCCTGTGCGCGCCCTGTCACGCTGGTTCGGGTTTGATGCCTTCCCCTTGCGTCTGTCCGAGACATGTCAGGCCCTGCGGGATCAGGGCCATGCCGGCGCAGCCCTCAAACAGCGCAGCAGATCCGACAGGCGCGGCGGTGGTGACCAATCAGGCAGGGCGGCAGGCGGCGGGTCTTCATGTCTTGACCCTGACCCAGGCCGCGCAAGATAACGGGCGGGGCGGCTTTGTTTTGCGGCGAACGCTGCCCGCCTGTGGGCGCATCTGATCCGACTGACACAACCAAGGAACCCCCTGCCATGATGATCTCTGCTGACGACCTGACGGCGCTTGCTGCGCATATCCTTGTGAATGCCGGTGCAGGGCAGGATGCCGCGCGCCGGGTGGCCGGGCGCCTGGTCGATGCCAATCTGACAGGCCATGACAGCCACGGGGTTGGCATGGTTCCGGCCTATGTCGAGGGGATTCTGGCGGGCGAGCTGCATCCGCAGGCCGCAGCACAGCTGGTGCGGGATAACGGCCCGTTTCTGTTGGTAGACGGGCAGCAGGGCTTTGGCCATGTGATTGCGGAACAGGCGATGGAGATGGCAATAGACCGGGCCAGAACCAACCAGATAGCGGTCCTGTCCCTGCGCAACAGTTTTCATCTGGGCCGTCTGGGCGATTGGGGGGCGATGGCGGCTGAGGCGGGGTTTATCTGCATCATTTACGCCAATGTGCAGACCGCACAGCCCTTGGTGGCCCCGTTTGGCGGCAGTGACGGGCGGTTTGTGACCAATCCCTATTGCACGGCCATTCCGGCCACCGCCAAGACCCCGATGTTCCTGCTGGATATGGCCACCAGTACAATCGCCAAAGGCAAGGTGCGTGTGGCCCATCTGAGCGGGAAGGCGGTGCCCGAGGGCGCTTTGATCGATGCGCAGGGCAGACCGACGACTGATCCGGCGGTGATGTTTGATGATCCGCTGGGGGCGCTGACCACGTTCGGGATGCATAAAGGGTTCGGGCTGGCCCTGCTGGGGGATATCCTGGGCGGATCGTTCAGCGGCGGTGGGGCCTATCTGCCGGAACGGCAGGTGCCTTCACGGATTATCAACAATATGATGGCGATACTGATTGATCCCAACGCCTTTGGCACGGCAGAGGCGTTCAATCTTGATATGGACAAATACGCCGATTGGGTCAAAGCCTCGCCGCCCGCGCCCGGTGTGGCGGCGGTGCAGTTTCCCGGTGATCCAGAACGCAGCACGGCGCAGGAACGGCAGGTGCAAGGCATCCCGGTTGATCCCGGAACTTGGGGGCAATTGCTGGAAACAGCCAAAGCGGTTGGCGTGCCGGATGATGTGCTGGCGCGGTTCGCGGCTGTGTGAGGTCTGTTTGCGATGGGAGGCTCTGGCGTGATCCGGGCGTGGGTTTGGCGAAGGCGTAGCCAGACTGCGCGCATATTTGCTGCAACTGTGATCCGAAAATGCCGAACCAGCGGCCCTTTTTGGTCTTGTCGGGGCCAATAGCGCGGCTTTGTTTGTCAGCGCCGCTACGTTCTGCTTGAGTGTTCGCATGACCCTGCCGCGTTCCAGAAAACCCGATACGCATTCCTTTGACCGCGCCTTGGCGGCGATGATTGCGCGCATCTATCCCGCTGCCACCCCCTCTGAGCTGGCGCGCCATTGCATAGAGGCGTTCTGGCCTGACGGGCAGCATCGGCGCCAGCGGGCGCGCACGCGCGATAACAGGCTGTGGTCACAGGGCGATGCGCTGCTGATCACCTATGGCAATTCATTGGTGGACGGCGCGCATAAGCCGTTGGACCTGCTGAACGATTTTCTGCGCCGCTACCTGCGCGGCACAATCAACGGCGTGCATGTGCTGCCGTTTTTTCCCTATACCTCGGATGACGGGTTTGCGGTGACGGATTTCCGCGCGGTGAACACGCAACTGGGGGATTGGGCGGATATCAACCGCATCGCGGATGAATTCAAGCTGATGTCTGATCTGGTCCTCAACCATGTCTCCAGCCAAGGGCCTTGGTTCAATGCCTATCGGCAGGGCCAGCCGCCCTATGACAAGTTCTTTTTTGAAGCTTCACCGACCGATGATCTGGATATGGTGGTGCGTCCGCGCACAACGCCGTTGCTGCAACCGATCGAGACAAGCAAGGGCCTGCGCCATGTCTGGTGCACCTTCAGCCATGACCAGATTGATCTGGATTTCCGCAACCCGGAGGTGCTGCTGGAGTTTTTGCGCATCATCCGGCTGCATCTGGACAATGGGGTGCGGATCATCCGGCTGGATGCGGTGGCGTTTTTGTGGAAAGAGGCGGGCTCGCCCTCTATCCACCTTCCGCAGACGCATGCGATTGTCAAACTGATCCGTCTGCTATGCGATTATGCGGTGGAGCCGGTGATACTGGTCACCGAGACGAATGTGCCCAAGGCCGAAAACCTCAGCTATTTTGGCGGCGGCGATGAGGCGCATGTGATCTATAACTTCCCGCTGCCGCCCCTGATCCTGCATGCCATGATGTCCGGCTCTGCGCGCTATCTTGTGGATTGGCAACGCAAGATGCCGCCCGCCCCCTTGGGCTGTGCCTATCTGAATTTCACAGCCAGCCATGACGGTATCGGGATGCGCCCCGCCGAGGGTGTGTTGCCGCCGCAAGAACAGGCGGCGGTGATCGAAACGGTGCGCCATATCGGCGGGCTGGTATCGATGCGCGCCCTGCCGGATGGGGGGCACGCCCCGTATGAGTTGAACACCACGTTTTTTGATGCGATGCGCCAGACATTCGATGGCCCCGATCATCACCATATCGCGCGGTTCTTGTGTTCGCAGACCATCGTGATGTCACTGGAAGGGATTCCTGCCTTTTATATCCATTCGATGCTGGCCACCCCAAATGACCATGACAGTGTGGAAAAGCGCGGGATGAACCGGGCGATCAACCGCCACCGCTGGGATTATCCCGATCTGCGCGACAGGCTGGACCGCCCGGATACCGATCAGGCGCAGGTCATGGCAGGGCTGCGCGCGCGGTTGCGTCTGCGCCGCCGGCAACCGGCCTTTCACCCCAATGCCACGCAATTTACAATCAACACCGCGGATGACCGTGTGTTCGGGCTGTGGCGTCAAAGCCTTGACCGGCGGCAATCGGTCTTTGCGCTGCACAATGTCAGCGCACAAAGCGTATCTTTGCCAAGCACGTGCCTGAACCTGATTGAGGATGAGGTCTGGATTGACCTGCTGTCAGGCGACCGCATTGACGAGGACGATATCGCCCTGTCGCCCTATCAGTGCCGCTGGATCAGCAATATGCGCTACTGAAATTCCGCCGCGTCCTTGGCGGCGGCGGCATGCAGATCGCGCAGGAATTCAGGGTCTGCGGCATGCACGCGGTTCCATGTGGGAATGAAGGGTGTCTCATGCGGGTTGTCCAGAAATGTCAGCCCCGCGCGCATGATGTTTTCTGCAAACAACTCGATCGAGGCCTCCTCGGCATGGCGATCCAGTGACAGGCCGTTCATCTTGGCATCGGAATGATACGCCTCCAGCAGATCCAGCGCGCTGCGGTAATAGGTGGCCTTCAGCGTGCGAAAGACATTGTTGGTGAACACCGTGCCATCGGCTGCCAGCTTGCGGAAAATCGCCTTGCAGATATCGGTGGACATGCGGTTCAACCCGCTGCTGGCATCCTCCGGGCTGAGGGATTGATGTTTGTGATCATAGGTATCGGCAATTTCCACCTGACACACGGCAGAAGGTGCCAGATTGCGCCATGCCTCGGACAGCACACCGATTTCCAGCCCCCAGTCTGACGGAATGCGCAGATCAGGCAGGATATTGGTGCGCATGGCAAATTCGCCCGATAACGGATAGCGGAAACTGCGCAGATAATCGAGGTAATCGCGGTCTCCGACCACACGCTTGAGCGCGATCAGCAAGGGGCTGACCAAGAGCCGCGTGACCCGTCCGTTCAGCTTGTCCTGTCCGATCCGGGCGTAATAGCCCTTGGCCAGTTGAAACGGAAAGGTCGGATTGGCCACCGGATAGATCAGGCGCGCCAGCATCTCATTGGTATAGGTCAGGATATCGCAATCATGGATCGCCATCACGGCACTGTCCTGACAGCCGATCAGATAGCCCATCGCGGTCCAGACATTTTTGCCCTTGCCCTGCTCTAACGGACCAAGGCCCATCGCCTCCAGCCGTTTTTCAAGATCACGCATCCGCGGGCTGTCATTCCAGATCACAACATGGTTCTGGTTCAGCCCGTCAAAGAATTTGCAGGCCAGCCGGAACTGATCCTCATCCGCTTGATCCAGCCCGATGATGATCCGGTGCAGATAGGTGACGCGGGACAATTCGGCCAGAATATTCGGCATCGCCTCGGTCTGCAGTTCGGAATAGAGGCAAGGCAGGATCAGGGACATCTTGCGCGTCTGGCCAAAGGTCTCAAGCTCATAGGTCATATCGTCCAGCTGTCTTGTGCGCAGGTTGTGCAGCGTGGCGATATGCCCGTTTTGATGAAAATCAACCATGACGATGGGTTCCTTTGTGCTGGCCTTCGGTCATGCTGTCATTCAGGCCCAGCCGCTCCAGCAGGTCAAGAACGGCGCGGTTCCAGCCGCTGGGGCCGGGTTGATCCGTGCGGATGATGCGGCCCGCCGCTTCGCCTTGCAGGGGGGGCAGGGGGGCGTGATGCGGATTGGCGATGATCACACCAAAATCCGCCTGTTCCAGCATCTCGGTATCATTGGGGGCATCGCCCAAGGCCAGCGTATGGGCGGGGCTGTAATGCGCGATCACCTCTGCCATGCGGTCTGCTTTGGTCTTGCCAAAGGACAGGGTCAGAAAACGCCCGCCCTGTCGCGCGGTGATGCCGGTGGCGTTGAGAGCGGCCACAAATTCCGCCCGCGCCCTATCAGTGCCCAACCACAGCCCCGGTTCGGAAAAAGCGCGGGTCTGCGCGCGTCTGGCATCGTCCTGTGACAGGCCGGTGAGATGCATCACCTCGGACAGAGGCATGTCGCCAAAGCCGCGAAACTGCGCCCGCAACGGTGCGGGGAGGGCATCAAGCGCCTGTCTGACAGCATGGTAATCATCGGCGCGGGTGGCGGCATGCGTCATGCCCGCCCCCTCGATCAGGCCCGATCCGTTTTCCACAATCGCCGGATAATGCGTCAGGCCGATCCGGTTCTGCAGCGCGGTGATCTCGGCGGCGGTTTTGCTGCTGGACAGCACCACAGGCGCGCCAAGTTGCGCCAGCCTGTGCAGCGCGGGGATCGCGGGTGCCCATGTATAGGTGACATGGTCCAGCAACGTCCCGTCAAGATCGGTAAAAACAACAAGCGGTGGCGATGATCGCATGCCCCAAGTGTCATGGCTATGGCCCAAGGCCGCAAGGGAGAAGTGACAATTTGAACCGCATTTGCCCCTTCAAACGGCCCCTTGTCCCTTTTTTAGCCCGGTGCAGGGGTCAGCAATACCCCTCCACCCCGATGCGCTGGTCGGTTGAATATCGATCACCATGTGCCCAGCCTATCGGCAAAACCCGTTCGATCGCCGCCATGATGGCATCGGTCATGGCAAAGGCGCTGCCATTCACACAATCGGCCAGATGCACGGCACTGCGGGTGCCGGGAATGGGCACCAGATGCGGCCCCTTGGCCAGACACCACGCGATGGCCAAGGCCGCAGGCGTGCATCCCAGATCGCGGGCAAGGGCGCGGAACCCTTCCACCTGCCGCAGGTTATGGCCAAGGTTCGGTTCCTGAAACCGCGGGTTGGGGATGCGGAAATCACCTTTGCTGAACAAGGCCGGATCGGGGGCGGTATCTGTGAACATGCCCCGTCCGACAGGGGAAAAGGGCACAAAGGCCACACCCAGTTCGGCGCAGGTCTGGATCATGCCCATTTCGGGTTGCCGGGTCCAAAGCGAATATTCGCTTTGCACGGCGTCCACCGGACCAATAGCCGCCGCCCGGCGCAGGCTGGCGGGTGAGATTTCGGAAAAACCGATGCCGCCGATCTTGCCCTCGGCCTTGAAGGCCAGCAGCGTTTGCATCACCTCTTCAATGGGCACGCTTTGATCGCGGCGGTGGATGTAATAAAGATCCACGTGATCCAACCCAAGGCGCGACAAGGACGCCTCAAGCTCTGCGCGCAGATAGGGGGCGGTGTTGTTGAACATGCGTTTGCCGGTGGCCGGATCACGTTGAATACCGCCTTTGGTGGCAATGGTGAACAGATCGGATCTGCCCGTCAGATAGGCACCGATGATCGTTTCAGACAGGCCCATGCCATAGACATTCGCGGTATCAAGGAAATCCACGCCCATGTCGCGGGCCGCGGCCAGCGTGTTATGCGCCTCGGCCTGCGTTGTGGGGCCGTAAGCCCCGCCAAAGCTCCAACAGCCCAAGCCGACCTCGGACACCTGCTGACCATCCTGACCTATGCGGCGTGTTTTCACGCGATCCCCCTTTCATGATACATTGTGCTGGGGGCAGGTTAACAAGCAAAAGGGCGGGGATGACAGAACTTAATCTCGCGCAACGGGCAGGTTTCACGGTAGGATCGCGGCGATCCCTGACAACAAATTGACGCAGAGATGGATTTTCGGTTCCGTTTTTCAGACCGCTTTTACGACCAAGGAGAACACGGATGCGCGAAGACAAGGATAAAGTGACAGGTCGCCTGCATGGTGAACAGTTCGAGCCGGCAGAACCGGATAACATGCTGATGCGGTTGGTCTATATGCTGCTGATCGCCTTTATGATCTCGGTGGCGCAAACGGTTCTGGGGGTGGCGACGGTGGTGCAGTTCATCGTGATGCTGGTGAACAACAAAGAGCCGAACCCGCGTTTGGCCGCTTTTGGCACTGATCTGGGTATCTGGGTGGCCAAGGCGGCACGGTACCAAACCGCCGCCAGCAACGTCAAACCATGGCCATGGACCGATCTGGACTAAGCGGAGCTGGATTGGGCGGATCTGGACTGGGCGGATATGGTCGGTCGGTCTGCCCTTTGCGGGCATCCTCCCTTGCTGCCGCTTTGCCCTTGGCATTACTCTTTGGTCTGCAAAAGATTTGGCAATGAAAAGGGTAAGGCATGAAGGATCTTGAGGGGCGCAAGGCGCTGGTCACCGGCTCTGCCACGGGGTTGGGCCGGTCGATTGCCGTGAAGCTGGCCGAGCGCGGGGCGGATGTCATCATCAACTACGCCAGTTCCCGCGCCGAGGCGGACGAGGCGGCGGACCTGTGCCGCGCGGCGGGGGTGCAGGTGCAAGTGGTGCAGGCCAATGTCGCGGACCCTGACGGATGCAAGGTTCTGGCCGCAGCGGCGCAGTCATGGGGACAGTTGGACATTCTGGTCAATAACGCCGGCATCACCCGCCATGCGCGCGATCATTCCGATCTGGACGCGCTGTCCAAGGCTGATTTCATGGATATCTACGCGGTGAATGTGGTTGGCCCCTATCTGATGCTGCAGGCAACCAAAGCGCTGTTGCAAGCGGCCCATGCCAATTCCGGCAGGTCCAGCGCGGTGCTCAACACATCCTCGATTGCGGGGATCAAGGGCGTTGGCTCTTCTGTGGCCTATGCCGCGTCCAAAGGCGCGCTGAACACCATGACACTGTCGCTGGCGCGTGCGCTGGGCCCGGCGATCCGGGTAAATGCGATCTGTCCGGGCTTTATCGGCACGCGCTGGTTCAAGGATACGATGGATGCGGCCGATTTTGCCGATACGCTGCGCCGGATCGAAACATTGACGCCGCTGGCCGCAGCATCCGGCCCTGATGATATTGCCGATGCGGCGCTGTTCTTTTTGTCAGACGCATCGCGCCATGTGACGGGGGAAATGCTGCTGGTGGATGCGGGGATGCATCTGGGCAAGCTGCGCGCCTGAGCAAGCTGAGCGGCCCGGGGCCTTGCCCTGTAGTGGCGTTGACACTTGGGTCCGCTTCGGGCCACCTTTTGCGCCGAACTCACCGGAACGGGAGAAGACAATGCCATTCAGCGCTGAGATGCGTGCCGCGATCGCAAAGGCTGTTGATGACGGGTTTGCCGAACAAATCGCGTATACCCAAAAGCTTGTCAGCTACCCATCGCAGCGCGGCGAGGAATTCGCGGTGCAGGATTTCCTGTTTCAGGACTGGAAAGCGCGCGGTTACAAAATGGACCGCTTCAGCATGGATGCGGCGGAGATTGCCGCCCATGAAGGTGGCGCGCCGTTCTCACCCGAGCATTCGGATGCCCCTATCGTTGTCGGCATCCATCATCCCCGCACCGAGACAGGGCGTTCGCTGATCCTGCAGCATCATGTCGATGTGGTGCCTTTGGGGCCTGTGGATATGTGGGAAAAGGCCCCCTATGGCGGGCAGATCGAGGGTGATTGGATGTATGGGCGCGGCGCGGGCGATATGAAGGCGGGGGCGGCGGCCAATGTCTTTGCGCTCGACGCTCTCAGGCGGATCGGTCTGCAACCTGCCGCCACCGTCTATCTGCAATCGGTGGTCGAGGAGGAATCAACCGGCAATGGCGCGTTGCAGACCTTTTTGCGCGGCTATACCGCCGATGCCGCGCTGATCCCCGAACCTGAGGGCAACAAACTGGCGCGCGCCAATGTGGGTGTGCTGTGGTTCACGGTGGAGGTGCGCGGCAGGCCGGTACATGTGCGCGAAATGGGCGAAGGGGCCAATGCGATTGATGCGGCTTATCGCGTGATCGGCGCCCTGCGCGAGGTTGAGGCGAAATGGAACGGCGAAAAGGACCAGCACCCCGAATTTTTGCACGATGATCACCCGATAAACATGAATATCGGCATGATCGCGGGTGGTGACTGGGGATCATCCGTGCCGGCATGGTGCCGGTTTCAGGTGCGGATATCCATCTATGCGGGACAGAATGCGGCGCAGAAATTCCGCGAGGTGGAGGATCATATCGCGGCCTTTGCGCGACAGGACCGTTTCTTGTCACAAAACCCGCCGCAGGTTGTCCAGAACGGGTTCAACGCCGAAGGTTATGTGCTGCAACCCGGATCGGATGCGGAAACCGCCCTTGCCGCCGCGCATGAGGCGGCCTTTGGTGCGCCGCTGGAAACGATGATGACAGCGGCCTATCTGGATGCGCGGGTCTATGCGCTGTACAACAAGATCCCCACGCTGTGTTACGGCCCTGTTGCCCGCAATATCCACGGGTTTGATGAATGCGTCAGCCTGCCATCGGTGCGCAATGTGACCAAGGCAATGGCGCTTTTCATCGCGGATTGGTGCGGAACGGAACCTATCGCGGACTGAACGCGTCTCCAAGCCAAAGCCCTGCTGCGGGCCTGCGCTATGTGACAACGCGCAAGGGGCCGCTATCGCTGAGCCTTGATCAGGGGCGCGGGTTCGTGCGGGTGATGGACGGGGCCACGCGCCCCTTGATGAACCCTGATCCGATGGCAGCACCCGAAATGCACACGAATTATCTGGATACAGATTATGACCGCGCCGTGATGCTGGCGGGGTTCCGGCTGATCCACAAGATCGCGCAAACCCCCGCCCTCAGCGCAGTGATCGAGGATGAGATCGTGCCGGGCTCTAGCCGGGGTTGCGCGCCTGTTTCACCTTGTGGGGCGGGCGGTCATAGGTATCAATATTCTGAAAAATCTCGGACATCATCTTGCGCAGCCAGCGTTGGCCGGGTTCGCGCTCTGTTCGCAGATCCCAGCAGAGGTCAACGGAAAAAATGACCTCCTCCAGTGGCAGCAGGGCAGATTGCAGCCCCTTCAGGCGCGGATCAAGATGCAGCAGGCGCGATGGGGCAATGGCGATCAGATCGGTTCGACCCC
The DNA here is from genome assembly GCA_047921315.1 of Rhodobacterales bacterium. Taxonomy (GTDB): domain Bacteria; phylum Pseudomonadota; class Alphaproteobacteria; order Rhodobacterales; family Rhodobacteraceae; genus Seohaeicola. Next base: position 10,960 of record JBLRWJ010000008.1, read on the forward strand.
GTTGGCGGTGCGGTGAAACAACTGATCGCTCAACATGATCCGCAAGCGCGCCAAGGCATGCCTGACCGCCGAGGGCGACAGCCCCACCCCTGCCGCGGCCCCGGCAAAGATGGTATACCCGAATGGCGGCGGTTGTGGCCGGGGCAGAACCCGACAGTGCGGCAAAGAAGGCCGCAGCCAGCACCGTCACCATCCCCAATCCTCCGGTGCGACGCCGCACCAGCACATCGGCAAACCCGACCAGCCGCCGCGATATGCCGCCCGGCGGCACCGCCGGGCAGCGCCTGCCTGCCCCCCGGCAGGCGCTGCCCTCATCCTGGGGCCGGAACGGTGTCATGCAGAGGTCTTTTTATTGGATTCATGCATTCACCTTGCAGAATGAGGCAGCGTTTTCGACGAACAACGCGTTCATTCTGCGGGGTGAATTCAATTGAACGCAATATGCTCTTGCGTCACACCCTTGGCGGGCGGCTTTTGTAGACTGGTAGCCGCCAGCCAAAGGCCAGCGATCCGGCCCGCAGAACCCATGTGACCAAGGCGCATGTGGCCAGTATCATTAACGTATCGGCCCCAAGCCTGTCTGCACCCAAGGCAGCCCCGGCCCCGGCAAAGGCGGCGGTTGCATAAAGCTCCCCCTGTTTCAGGACCAGCGGCACCTCATTGCAGACGACATCACGCATCAACCCGCCCAGACAGCCGGTGATGATGCCCATGATCACTACTATCGCCTCCGGCTGGTCCATCCCCATCGCAACACCCACACCCGCAGGCACCGCCACAGCCAGCGCCAGACTGTCCAGCCAGATCAAAACGCGGTAGCGGCTTTCGACCAGATGCGCGGTAAAGAACACCAGCAACGCTGCCGCACAGGCGATGGCGATATAGGTGGGTTCGGCCACCCAGAACACAGTATCGCGGTTCAGCAGCACATCGCGCAGCGTGCCGCCGCCCACCGCTGTCAGGCAGGCGATGAAAAAGAACCCCACGATGTCCAGCTGCGCCCGCGATGCCACCAGCGCGCCTGTCAGCGCGAACACCAGCACCGCTGCATAATCCAGCAGAACCAGCAGGGTCATTTGCCTGCCTTGGCATTGATTTTGAAGGGGGCCATTCCGGCGCGGGCCAGTTCATCGGCGCGCTCGTTCTCGGGGTGGCCTGCATGGCCTTTGACCCATTCCCATGTCACCTTGTGGCGCGTCTGCGCCGCATCCAGCCGCTGCCACAGTTCCACATTCTTGACAGGCTTCTTGCCTGCGGTGCGCCAGCCGTTCTTTTTCCAGCCATGGATCCACGTTGTCACACCGTTTTTGACATAGGCGCTATCGGTGACGATGGTGATCTCGCTGGCGCGCTCCAGGGCCTCAAGCGCGTGGATCGCGGCCAACAGTTCCATCCGGTTGTTGGTCGTGTCGGCCTCGCCGCCCTTCAGCTCGCGCTCCTTGATGATCTTGCCATCGCGCACCGCCCGCATCAGCGTGCCCCAGCCACCCGGTCCGGGATTGCCCGAACAGGCCCCGTCAGTATAGGCATAAAGCCGCGTCATGGCTGATGCTCCCATGTGATATAGCCGGGCAGGGCGGCGATCCGCGCGCACCACGCGTCAATGGCGGCAAAGCGTGCCATGTCATAGCCGCCGCGCGTGCCTGCGGTGCAGGTATCCCCGCAAAGCGCGATATCCGCGATACTGGGTGCTGCGCCGCAAAACCAGTCGCGCCCTTGCTGCGCGCTTGCGGCCAACGCGTCGCTCATCAGCGCCAGCAACAGCCGCACCTTGTAGATGTTGCCAGAGGATGGCAGCGCATAAAGGGTCAGGGATGGATCGGTCATGGCATCATTCCGGTGTGGGGGTTTCCCCCTATGTCAGGCAAAGGCGACAACGGCCAGACAGATCAGGACAATCGCGGTCAAAAGCACCCGCAGATGCATCCACCATGCGGGGGCCAGGCCCTGTTTCCAGAACATCCAGTCCAGGGCCAAAAGCCCGAGGAAACCTGTCATCAGGTTGACCGAGGCGCTGACAGGGCCGCCGCCTGTCATGAAAAACGCCCATAGCGCCGGGATCACCGAGAGCACATAACCCGATGCCGCCACCGCGCCGCTGGCCTTGGTCGCAAAGCCCCACAGCACGCCGGACATGAATGACAAGATCACCGCGCCGTAGAACAGCCCGATATAAGGCCCGGTAAAGCGCCCGCCAAAGCGTTGCACGCTCCAGTCAGCCAGCGGCGCGGACAGAACGGTCAGCGCGCCCCAGACAAAGGGGATCAGCCCGGCCAGACCCAGCCACAGCGCCGCGCGTGGGATCATGTGCATGTCCCGCCTCAGGCCGGTTGCCGCAGGACGCGCGGCACTTTGAACTCTACGTTCTCCTCGGCGGTGACGATCTGTTCGACCGTTACGTCAAAGCGGGCGCGAAACGCATCGACAACTTCGGTGATCAGCACATCGGGGGCGGATGCCCCGGCGGTGATGCCGATGCTGGAAATCCCCTCAAGGGCGCGCCAGTCGATATCGGTGGCGCGTTGCACCAGTTGCGCATAGGCACAGCCTGCGCGGGCGCCCACCTCGACCAGTCGCCGCGAGTTTGACGAATTGGGCGCGCCCACAACCAGCATCGCATCGCAGCGCGGCGCCATCGCCTTGACGGCTTCTTGCCGGTTGGTGGTCGCATAGCAGATATCTTCCTTATGCGGACCAACAATGGCCGGAAAGCGCGCCTGCAATGCGGCCACAACCGCAGCCGTGTCATCCACCGACAGGGTGGTTTGCGTCACGAATGCCAGCTTGGCAGGGTCGCGCACCGAAAGGCCCGCGACATCATGCTCGGTCTCGACCAGCAGCACCTCGCCATCGGGCAACTGCCCCATGGTGCCCACGGTTTCGGGGTGGCCTGCATGGCCGATCATCACGATCTGCAAACCCGCCTCATGATGCCGCTCGGCCTCGATATGTACTTTACTGACCAAGGGGCAGGTCGCATCCACATAGATCATCTGCCGCGCCTCGGCCGCAGCGGGGACGGATTTCGGCACGCCATGGGCGGAAAAGATTACCGGACGGTCGCCCGGCACCTCATCCAGTTCCTCGACAAAAACCGCACCCTTGGCGCGCAAACCATCTACGACGAATTTGTTATGCACAATTTCGTGGCGCACAAAAACGGGCGCGCCCCATTTCTCCAGTGCCATTTCGACGATCTTGATGGCACGGTCCACGCCCGCGCAAAAGCCACGCGGTGCGGCCAGATAAAGGGTGAGGGGCGGTTTCGTCATCGCGGTCTCCTGTCTTTCGCACAGGTAAAGCGTGATGCGCCCCGGGTCCAGTCCCCAGTGGGGCGGTTGGCGGCTTTGCCACGTCACGCGGCTGTGATTTGCGCCGCCAGCCGGGACATCAGATGTTGCCCCCTTGTGATCCATAACCGCATGGAGGCAGGGTATGATCAGACATTTGGCAGCGGCCGCAACAATCAGCGCCATCGCGGCGATGCCCGCCTTAGCGCAGGATGAGGGCGGTTTTCTGCCATGGCAAGATGCTGCTGCTGTGGCGCAGGGGCAATCCGTCTACACCGCTCATTGCGCCGCCTGTCACGGTGACCGGCTGGAAGGTGAGGCGGATTGGCAAAGCCGCGACGCCGAAGGCTATCTGCCCGCGCCACCGCATGACTTCAGCGGCCACACATGGCATCACCCCGATCAGCAACTGTTCGAGATCACGAAATACGGGATCGAAGAGATGGTGGGCAGCGGATATCGCAGCCGGATGATCGGCTATGAGGGGATTTTGTCCGATGCCGAGATTATCGCCGTTCTGGCCTATATCAAAAGCACATGGCCGGAACGGGTGATCAGCATCCACAACCGGATCAATGCAGATGCCGCCCTCACCCGGTAACCATCACCGGACAGAAAAGCCATCTGTCCGGTGATGTTTTGCAGGCATCACTCTTCGATGGTTACGGGAATGTTGCGCGGTGCGGGAATGTCACGCGGCGGGCGCCCGATCACGTCCCTAAGCTCATAGAGTTCGATGAAATTATCGGCCTGACGGCGCAATTCATCCGCGATCATCGGCGGCTGGCTGCGGATGGTGGACACCACCGAAACCCGCACGCCCTGCCGTTGCAGGCTTTCCACAAGGGGGCGGAAATCGCCATCGCCTGAGAATAGAACGATATGGTCCACACGCGGGGCCAGCTCCATGGCGTCTACCGTTAATTCGATATCCATGTTGCCTTTGACCTTCCGGCGGCCTTGGCTGTCTGTGTATTCCTTGGCCGGTTTTGTGACCATTGTGTACCCGTTGTAATGCAACCAGTCCACAAGGGGGCGTATCGGCGAATACTCGTCATTTTCCAGCAGCGCGGTATAATAAAAGGCGCGCACCAGTTTGCCGCGGCGCATGAATTCCTGCCTGAGAAGTTTGTAGTCGATATCAAATCCCAGTGATCGCGCTGCTGCGTATAGGTTCGAGCCATCGATGAACAGCGCCAGCCGTTCGTCTTTGTAAAACATAAATAGTCCTTCCGAGTGTCCGCCTTGTCGCCGTGTCCGTGAGTGTTTTGGGGGTGCGGAGGATAAGGGGTTGGGTGAGTGGATCGGGGTGTAAAATATGCGACAAGTAGATGGAGAAATAGTTTGTTGCCGGAAAGGCTGCAAGCCTTTAGGTCTGTATCGTTAAAAAACCATTAAATTGAAAGATAGTTCTAGACGGATGGCGGATCAAGAATTCCTCGTGGCTTTTGGCGGCAATCTGCCGTCAGATCAGGGCATGCCGGAACAAACGATTGCGGCGGCTTTGTCAGAATTCAAGGCTGAGGGGCTGCGCCTGATAGCGGTCAGTCAACTTTATGATACGCCTTGCTTTCCTCCCGGTGCGGGGCCTGATTATGTGAATGCGGCGGCGCGGGTGTGCAGCCATCTGGGCGCGGCTGATGTTCTGGCTGCACTGCACCGGATCGAGGCGCGCCACGGGCGGATGCGGGTGCAACGCTGGGGGATGCGGACGCTGGATCTGGATCTGCTGGCTGCCGGGGATCTGGTCTTGCCTGACGTCGCGTCGCAAGCGCGTTGGCGCAACTTGTCACCGGATGAACAGGGCAAGATGGTGCCCGAAGGCCTGATCCTGCCGCATCCGCGCTTGCAGGATCGCGCCTTTGTGCTGGTGCCCTTGGCCGATGTGGCGCCTGACTGGGTGCATCCGCTGACAGGGCAAACCGTGGCGCAGATGTGCGCGGCGCTGCCTGCCGCGGCGCGGGCGGAAGTCAAGGCGCGGCCCGGCCAGCTTGCCCCCATCCCCTGGGCTATCCCTCGGCCCATGGCGGCGCCCAAGCAATAGCGGCTTGTATCTGGACACGATCCGCCTTAAATAGCGGGTTTCCGAACGACTGCCGCTGATTGGAGTGCTCTATGGCCCGCGTAACCGTTGAAGATTGTGTCGACAAGGTTCCGAACCGGTTTGAACTGGTGATGCTTGCTGCACATCGTGCACGCGAAATCACCGCTGGCGGCGCGCTGACAGTGGATCGCGACAACGATAAGAACCCCGTTGTCGCCCTGCGCGAGATTGCCGAAGAGACGCAATCGGCCGCAGAATTGCGGGAGCGTTTGATCGAATCGAATCAGAACCAGATCGAGGTTGATGAGCCGGAAGATGATTCGATGGCCCTGTTGATGGGCGGCGGAGAGCCTGCCGATAAACCCATCGAGGATGATATGTCCGAAGAAAAGTTGCTGCGCGCCCTGATGGAAGCCCAGGGGCAGGGCTGAGCAGGAACAAGGCCACGGCCTGCGCAGGAAGGATGCGGATTGAATGATCGCGGTTGAAGACCTGATCGCACTGGTCCGCAACTACAACCCCAAGACGAATGAGGCGCTGATCCGCGCCGCCTATGACTATGGCATGGAGCTGCATCAAGGGCAGCTTCGCCAATCGGGCGAGCCGTATTTCACCCATCCCGTTGCGGTGGCGGCCATCCTGACCGAACAGCGTCTGGATGACGCTACGATCATCACCGCCCTGTTGCATGACACGATCGAGGACACCAAGGCATCCTATGCCGAGGTGTCATCGCGGTTCGGTCCCGAAGTGGCCGATCTGGTCGATGGTGTGACCAAGCTGACCAATCTGCAACTCTCCAGCAGCGAAACCCAGCAGGCGGAAAATTTCCGCAAACTGTTCATGGCGATGTCCAAGGATCTGCGGGTCATTCTGGTCAAGCTGGCGGACCGTTTGCACAATATGCGCACGATCAAGGCGATGCGGCCGGAAAAACAGGCCAAAAAAGCCCGCGAAACCATGGATATCTTTGCCCCGCTTGCCGGACGCATGGGGATGCAATGGATGCGCGAAGAGCTGGAGGATCTGGCCTTCAAGGTGCTCAACCCCGAAGGGCGCGCCTCGATCATGCGGCGCTTTATCACGCTGCAGAAAGAAACCGGCGATGTGATCCACCGTATCACCGGCGATATGCGCACCGAGCTGGACCGCGCCGGTGTGGAGGCGCAGGTGTTCGGCCGCGCCAAGAAACCCTATTCGATCTGGCGCAAGATGCAGGAAAAAGAGATGGGCTTTTCCCGCCTGTCCGACATCTACGGCTTTCGCGTGATCACCGCCTCCGAGGATGACTGCTACCGCGCGCTGGGCGTGATCCATCAGCGCTGGCGCTCGGTGCCGGGGCGGTTCAAGGATTACATCAGCCAGCCGAAATCAAACGGTTACCGGTCCATCCATACCACCGTGTCAGGGCGCGATGGCAAACGGGTGGAGGTGCAGATCCGCACCCGCCAGATGCATGATGTGGCCGAAACGGGCGTGGCCGCGCATTGGTCCTATCGTGACGGGGTGCGCACGCAAAACCCCTTTGCGGTTGATCCGGCGAAATGGATCGCGGGCCTGTCCGAACAGTTCAACGCCGAGGAAGACCACGACGAGTTTCTCGAAGCCGTCAAGCTTGAGATGTATTCCGATCAGGTGTTCTGCTTCACGCCCAAGGGCGATGTGGTCAAGTTGCCGCGCGGGGCCACGCCGATTGATTTTGCCTATGCGATCCACACGCGTATCGGCAATGCCTGCGTGGGGGCCAAGATTGACGGGATGCGCGTGCCGCTCTGGACCCGGATCAAGAATGGCCAATCGGTCGAGATTATCACCGCCCAAGGTCAGATCCCGCAGGCCACATGGCTGGAAATCGCCACCACCGGCAAGGCCAAATCCGCGATCCGCCGCGCCCTGCGCGAGGTGGACCGGGGCCGTTTTATCAAGCTGGGGCATGAGCTTGCGCGCTCGGCCTTTGAACATCTGGGCAAAAAGGCCACCGACAAGGTGCTGGATACCGCCGCACGCCTTTTGCGCCTTGATGGCCGCGACGAGGTGCTGGCGCGGCTGGGCAGCGCAGAGTTGAGCGCGCGTGAGGTGGTCCGCTCGGTCTATCCCGATCTGACCCCCGACCAGACCGACGAGATTGATACAAAACGTGCCGTGATCGGCCTGAGCCCCGAGCAGAATTTCGATCGTGCGCGCTGTTGCCAGCCTTTGCCGGGGGAACGGATCGTGGGGATCACCTTTCGGGGCAAGGGCGTGGTGGTGCATGCCATCGATTGCGAGGCGCTGACCGGATATGAGGATCAGCCGGATCGCTGGCTGGACCTGCACTGGCATTCCGGCAAGCACCCGCCGATCCATACGGCCACGCTTAATCTGACCATTGGCAATGATGCGGGCGTTCTTGGCCGCATCTGCACCTTGATTGGAGAGCAGAAGGCCAATATCTCGGACCTGCAGTTTGTGGACCGTAAGCCGGATTTTTATCGTCTGCTTGTTGACGTCGAACTGCGGGACGCAGAGCATCTGCATTCGGTCATGTCCGCGCTGGAGGCGGAAAGTGATGTTGCTGCAGTGGAACGTTTCAGGGACCCGTCCCGCGCCGCTGCATTGAACGGGTAGGAAAAGGGCAGGTTCTTGGTATTCAAGCGCAGGAATAAGCGCCCGCTTTGGAAGATCGTGACCGAGTTCTTCTGGCCCAAGGGCGGGTGGGGCCGGGCCGCACAATATGTGCGTCACCGCCTGCACCGCTTGCCTGATTCCCCGGAAAAGATCGCCCGCGGTATTTTTGCGGGCGTGTTCACAACCTTCACGCCGTTTTATGGTCTGCATTTCGTGGTTGCCGCCCTGCTGGCATTCGTGATGCGTGGCAATGTGCTTGCCGCCCTGCTGGCCACATTCTTTGGCAATCCGCTGACCTATGTGCCCATCGGCGTGATCTCGATGCGCACAGGGTATTTCCTGCTGGGGGAGCCTGCCCATTCCGATGATCATATCGCGCGCTCACTGGGCGGCAAATTCATGGATGCGGGCGAGGCGCTGAAAAGCAACGCCTTGGCGCTTTTCTCGGACCGCCCGGCTGATTGGCACAACCTGACGATCTTTTTTGACGAGGTGTTTTTGCCCTATCTTGTGGGCGGGATCATTCCGGGGCTGATTGCTGCGACAATCTGCTATCTTCTCAGCGTGCCGGTGATCCGCGCGTATCAAAAACGCCGCAGCGGTGCCATCAAAGCCAAGCTTGCGGCGTTGAAAGCCAAGGCAAAACGCGCCGCCGATAGCCGGCAGAACAGTGATTGAACCAAAAAGGACGGACCTGATGAAGCCTGTTGGAACCCTGCGTCTTGGCGTGAACATCGATCATGTGGCCACGGTGCGCAATGCGCGCGGCGGGGCCTATCCCGATCCGCTGCGCGCCGCGAAACTGGCGCAAGAGGCCGGGGCCGATGGGATCACCGCGCATCTGCGCGAGGATCGTCGCCATATCTCGGACGCTGACATCGAGGGCCTGATGGAGGTGCTGACCGTGCCGCTGAACTTTGAGATGGCGGCAACAGAAGAAATGCAGCGCATCGCCCTGCGCCATAAACCGCATGCGGTCTGCATCGTGCCCGAAAAGCGCGAGGAACGCACCACCGAGGGCGGGCTTGAAGTGGCGCGGGAGGAGAACCGGCTGGCCGGCTATATCGCACCGCTGCGCGAGGCGGGGTGCCGCGTGTCGATTTTCATCGCCGCCGATGCCCGCCAGATCGAGGCCGCGCATCGGATCGGGGCCGAGGTGATCGAGTTGCATACCGGCGCCTATTGCGATGCCCATGCCGAGGGGCTGTTCGAGATGCGCGATGCGGAATGTGCGCGTTTGGCCGAAATGGCCGCCTATGCCCATTCGCTGGGGCTGGAGGTGCATGCCGGTCATGGCCTGACCTATGACACGGTGCAGCCCATCGCCGCCTTTCCGCAGGTGGTCGAGCTGAATATCGGGCATTTCATCATCGGCGAGGCGATCTTTCGTGGCCTGACCCCGGCCATTCATGAAATGCGCCGCCTGATGGATGCCGCCCGCGCGCCTGTATCGGTCTGAATGATGACCCGCGCGCAAATGCGCCTTTTGCGGCGGGCTGTGTTGTTTGTGGCCTGCGCGCTGGCGGCGCTGGCGTTATGGCAGCTTGAAGGCGCAAGATCGGGGCTGCAGATCAGCCATGTTGATGCAGCGGCAAGTCCGGCCACGCGGGCGGCCCTGCCGGATGCGGATGGGCCATTGGTGATCGTTGCGCATGGGTTTGCGGGATCACGCCAGATGATGCAGGGCTATGCACTGCCCTTGGCGCAGGCGGGCTATCGCGTATGGTCGTTCGATTTCCACGGGCATGGCCGCAACCCGCAGCCCATGGGCGGCGATGTCAGCGTGATCGAGGGCACAACCATGCGGTTGGTCGATCAGACGCTGGCGGTGATACGCGCCGCGCGTATGGCTGAAAGTTGGGATGGCCCTGTCGCCCTGCTGGGCCATTCCATGGCGACCGATATCATCATCCGCGCTGCCGCCGAAGACCCCGGAATTGGTCCGGTCATCGCGGTCTCGGCCTTCTCGCAGGCGGTCACGCCGGATTTTCCTGCCGATATGCTGCTGATTTCCGGACAGGGCGAGCCGCGCTTGCGCGCCTTTGCCCTGCGCGCGCTGCGGATGCTGGACCCAGCTGCCGAAGAAGGCCAAAGCCGCAGCCGTGACGGTATCCGCCGCGCCGCGATCGTGGCCCCCGGTGTTGAACATGTGGGGGTTCTGTTCAGCCGGACAGGGCAGGCGGCCGCGCGTGACTGGCTGGATGAAAGCTATGGCCGCAGCAGCAGCAACACGCCGCCCGCAACAGGCGGCTGGCTGGCCGTGTTGCTGGCCGCCATTGTTGCGCTGGCATGGCCCCTGTCGCGCCGTCTGCCAAAACAGACCACCCCGTTGCCCGCCCTGACATGGGGGCAATTCGCGCTGGTGGTGCTGTTGCCTGCCGCGCTGGCCCCGGTTCTTGCGGTGATGCTGGGCATCAACACGCTGCCTGTTCTGGTGGCGGATCATCTGGCGGTGCATCTGCTGATCTATGCGGCGCTGCAACTGGCGCTTTTGTGGCGCGCAGGCCTGCGCCCCGGCCCCGTGTCACCCGCGGCGGCAGCGTTTCTGATCCTGTGGGGGCTGGGCGTGTTCGGGCTGGTGCTGGATCGCTATGGCGCCAATTTCCTGCCCACGCCCGAACGGCTGTGGATCATCGCGGCGCTGACGCTGGGGGCGGTGCCCTTCATGCTGGCCGATGCGCTGGTGACGGGGGCCGGACGCGGCACATGGGCGCGGCGCATTCTGGCGCGGCTGGGGTTTCTGGCCTCGCTTGGGATTGCGGTGGCGCTGGATATGTCGGGGCTGTTCTTTCTGGTGCTGATCGCCCCTGTGATCGTGCTGTTCTATGTGGTTTATGGCTTGATGGGGCGCTGGGTGGCCCAGCGGAGCGGGGCTGCCGCCGCCGGGTTGGGGCTTGGATTGGCGCTTGCATGGGCTTTGGGTGTCAGTTTTCCACTGTTCAGCGCAGCGGGCTAGGCTGCAGGCAAGAAGGAAAAACAGATGATCCTTGGTATCGGCACCGATCTTGCGAATATCGAACGTATCGCAGGCACGCTGGAACGGTTCGGTGACCGCTTCCGCCACCGCGTCTTTACCCCCGTCGAACAGGCCAAGGCCGAGCGGCGGGCCGATGTTGCAGGCACCTATGCCAAGCGCTGGGCCGCGAAAGAGGCCTGCTCCAAGGCGCTGGGCACCGGGCTGCGCATGGGGATCAGCTGGCGCGATATGGCGGTGACGAACCTGCATAGCGGCCAGCCGCAAATGCAGGTCACAGGCTGGGCGGCACAGCGGCTGGCCGCGATGACCCCGGAGGGGCATGAGGCGCTGATCCATGTCACCTTGACCGATGATCACCCGTGGGCGCAGGCCTTTGTGGTGATCGAGGCGCGACCCATCACAGAAAAAACCCCCTGATCCCTGAAACCGGGGGCACAAACATGGCTTTGCAGCGACCTTGCCTTGACACATGCCCCCCTGCCCATCATGTAGCGCTGACCGCCCGAGCAGGAGCACGACCCTATGGCCACGGACGCCAAAAAAGGCAATTCGATCATCGAAACCATCAAGACAGTGGTTTACGCGCTGCTGATCGCGGGCATTTTCCGCACGCTGTTCTTTCAGCCTTTCTGGATTCCGTCCGGGTCGATGAAAGAAACGCTGCTGATTGGTGATTTTCTGTTCGTGAACAAGATGACCTATGGCTATTCCTACGCCTCATGCCCGACAATCCGTATTCCGGTGGTGGGGCTGAATGTCGATGCCAAAGACATTTGCGGCTTTCTGGGTGATGACAACACGCGCATCTTTGGCGGCATGCCAGCGCGCGGCGATGTTGTGGTGTTTCGCCATCCGGTCAGCGGGCAGGATTACATCAAGCGTCTGATCGGCCTGCCCGGTGAAACCGTGCAGATGATCGGCGGCGTTTTGCATATCAACGGCCAAGCCGTAACTTTGGAAGATGCCGGCGTGTTTGAGGAAACCGCCGCGCCGCAAGGGCCGCAGCGCCTGCGCCCGCGTTGCGAAAACGGTCCTGTGGGTGATGGCGGCCTCTGCCTCAAATCGCGCCAGATCGAAACCTTTCCCGAAGGCAGCCGCCATCCGGTTTTGAATATCGGGCGTCAAAGCTCTGATGATACGCCGCTGTTCACAGTGCCTGAAGGGCATTTTTTCTTTATGGGCGACAACCGCGACAATTCCACCGACAGCCGCGTGCCACGTCAGGCCGGGGGTGTTGGGTTTGTGCCCTATGAAAACCTGATCGGTCGCGCGGAACGGATCATGTTCTCGTCTGGGGGGACATCCATGCTGGCCTTTTGGACATGGCGCAGCGACCGCTATTTCAAGAGGATCGAGTGAGGTTATCCGCAGATCTCAAGGCGCTTGAAGGCCGGATCGGGCATGCATTCCAGCGGCCCGAACTCCTGGTGCGGGCGGTGACCCATTCGTCTATCTCGTCAGCCACGCGTGATGATAACCAGCGGCTGGAATTTCTGGGCGACAGGGTGCTGGGGCTGGTGATGGCCGAGGCGCTGCTGGCCAATGATCCCAAGGCCACCGAAGGGCAACTGGCCCCGCGCTATAACGCGCTTGTCCGCAAAGAGGCCTGCGCCGATGTGGCGCGCCAGATCAATCTGGGCGATGTGCTGAAGCTGGGCCGCTCCGAGATGATATCGGGCGGGCGGCGCAAGCTGGCGTTGCTGGGCGACGCGATGGAAGCGCTGATCGCCGCTGTCTATCTGGATGCAGGCTTTGACGCGGCGCGCGCCATGATCCTGCGGCTGTGGGGCAACCGGATCGGCGCGGTCGAAGAAGATGCCCGCGATGCCAAAACCGCCTTGCAGGAATGGGCGCAGGCGCGTGGTCTGCCACCGCCGAAATATGTTGAATTGCGCCGCACCGGGCCGGATCATGCCCCGGTATTCACAATGTCGGCCCAGTTGGAAAATGGCGAGGCCGAGGAGGCCATCGCCGGATCGAAACGGCAGGCGGAACAGGCAGCGGCCAAAGCCCTGCTGGACAGATTGGAGAGCGCATGACACGCGCAGGTTTTGTGGCCCTCATCGGTGAGCCGAATGCAGGAAAATCAACGCTTCTCAACCGGATGGTGGGCGCCAAGGTCAGTATCGTGACCCATAAGGTGCAAACCACCCGCGCCCGCATCCGCGGTGTCGCCATCGAGGGTGAGGCGCAGATCGTCTTTGTCGATACGCCGGGCCTGTTCGCGCCCAAGCGCAGGCTGGACCGCGCCATGGTGGCCGCCGCATGGGGCGGGGCGGCGGATGCCGATATCGTGGTGCTGATGGTCGAGGCCCATCGCGGGGTGACCGAAGGTGTGCAGCGCATTCTGGAAGGGCTGGAAGGGATCGGCCAAAGCCGCCCCGTCGCGCTGGCGATCAACAAGATCGACCGTGTGAAATCCGAGGTGCTGCTGGGGCTGACCCGCGACCTGAACGCGCGGTTTCCATTTGTTGAAACTTTCATGATCTCGGCCGAGAAGGGCCACGGCGTGCCAGCCCTGCGCGCATGGCTGGCGGGAAAGCTGCCCGAAGGCCCATGGCTTTACCCCGAGGACCAGATCGCCGACCTGCCGATGCGGATGATCGCCGCTGAAATGACCCGCGAGAAGCTGACCCTGCGCCTGCATCAGGAACTGCCCTACCAGTTGACCGTCGAGACGGAAAACTGGGAAGAGCGCAAGGACGGCTCGGCCAAGATTGACCAGATCATCTATGTGATCCGCGATGGCCATAAAGGGATCGTGCTGGGCAATAAGGGCGAGACGATCAAACAGGTGGGTCAGGCCGCGCGCGAGGAGATCGAGGAATTCCTTGGCCGCAAGGTGCATCTGTTCTTGCAGGTCAAGGTGCGCTCTGGCTGGCTGGACGAGGCCGAGCGCTATTCCGAGATGGGGCTTGATTTCAAGGATGGCAATGTCTGACGCGGCTGTTGGGCTGCGTGGCGGGCATCGGGATTTGAGTATTTGAAGAACGATGAAATGGGGGGCGGGTCATGTCTGACAGGTTGACCGCGGCTTTCTGGGTCTCGGCCTATCTGGCGCGGCTGCGGCTGGCCGATATTCCGGCCTATGTTGTGGCGCATGGCGATGACACGGCAGGCACCGTGCTGGTCAAGCTGAACACGCTGGACGGGCAGGCCGTGGCCTATCAGCGGTCTTTCGATCTGATGAGCGGCGCGCGCGTCTGGGTGATCCTGACCCAAGGGGGCGAGGCGGAGGTGGATGGGGCGCTGCGGCGCCAGCGGGCGCGAGATCCGGACCTTTGGGTGATCGAGCTGGAGGACCGGCAAGGGCGCCACCTGCTGGACCAACCGGGATTGTCGGACTGACGGCAGGGCGTATAGTCAGGTCATGGATTGGCGCGATCAGGGCATTTTGCTGAGTTGTCGGCGGCATGGGGAATCCGCCGCCATCATTGAGGTATTCACCCGCGATCACGGGCGTCATGCAGGCGTTGTGCGCGGCGGTGCCAGCCGCAAGATCGCGCCCATTCTGCAACCTGGGGCGCAACTGGATGTCAGTTGGCGCGCGCGGCTGGAAGATCATATCGGCAGCTACACGGTGGAGCCGCTGCGCAGCCGCGCCGGGGCGATGTCAGACAGGCAGGCGCTGGCCGGTCTGAACGCGGTCACGGCGCTGCTGCTGTTTACCCTGCCGGACCGTGAGGCGCATCCCGCGCTTTATGCGCGCAGCGAAGGGGTGCTGGATCTGCTGGGCGATCAGGATCTGTGGCCGCTGGCCTATCTGCAATGGGAACTCGCCCTGCTGGAAGAGGCGGGATATGGTCTTGATCTGAGCACTTGTGCGGTGGTGGGGCATGGCGCGAATGACCTGAGCTATGTCTCGCCGCGCACGGGGCGCGCGGTGTCGCGGGCGGGTGCGGGCGACTGGGCGGACCGGCTGTTGCCGTTGCCCGCCTGCCTGATGGGGCAGGGGCCAGCCCCTGATCACGAGATTGCCGAGGGTTTTCGCACCACAGGGCATTTTTTGCGCCACCATCTGGCCCCTGCGCTGGGTAACAAACCCTTGCCCGAGGCGCGGGACCGGTTTGTCGCGGTGTTTACGCGGCGTCTTGGCACCGGCGGCTCGCCATCAACGTAGCGCCAGCACCAGATCAACCAGTGATCCCATCGGGCCTGCATTATCGGCCCCGTCACGCGTGCCAAGATCCTGCATGCCGACATTGGCGGCATAGATGATCCGCGCCATTTCGGGGTTGGTGATACCGACTTCGTCCAGAAGCGTCTGGATATGGAGAATGCGCGCATTATCCACAGCCGCAAGCGCCTTTGCGACGGATGCATCCTCTTGCGCCCAGGCGCGGATGGCCGGTTCAACCGCCAGATCACCCAGCGTGGGATGCCCGCCGCCCGCCACGATCTGCCCCAGCCGCCGCAGCCGCGCCACAGGGGTGGGTTGGTCTGCAAGGGCTGCAGGGATGTGCTGCACCGCCTCTTCGGACCAAAGCGCCAGCATCTGGTGGTGGAAATCGGGCACATCGGCGAAATGCCAGTAGAAAGACCCCTTGGTCGTGCCCAGCCGCCGCGCCATGGGTTCGGCCTTCAGGGCCACGGGGCCCGCCGCGGCCAGCGCAGTGAAACCGGCCAGCAGCCAATCGGATCGGGTCAGGCGGGCGCGTTTGTCCATAAGCGGGGCCTACGCTGGCCTGACGATTCCCGCAAGAACCGAGGCAGGCGAAACGACGTAATATCGCGCTGCGTTGCAGCATTGCCAGTATCGCGCGGCCATCATGCCGTCTTTCAAGGCTTCTGCGCCGCCGGGTTGGGCGTGATCAGGCTGGATCAGGGCGGTCCATTCCTTCGGCGTGGTCCATTCCGGCAGCGCGGCCCAGCACAACGGCGCTCAGCAGGCCATTGCCGGAAAGATAGCCGCTGTCTGATGTGCCCGATACGCCGCAAGCTGCCCCGCCTGCGGCATGCAGGTTGGGAAATGTGCTGCCATCGCGATGCCGGACGCGGCCTGTCGCGGTGACATCAAGCCCGCCTTGGGTGTGAAACAGCGCGCCGGTGACGCGCACCGCCGCAAAAGGCGGGGTAAGCGGCGGCGTCTGGAAATGGCGGCCAAACGTATCAATGCCGCCCTGCGGGAGTGCGGACAGCGTTTCGGCCAGCGTTGCGGCGGGCAGGCCTGTCACCTCGGCCAGCGCGCTGACAGTGTCGGCGGTGCGGATTGCGCCTTGTGCCTCGGCGGCCTGAAAATCGGCGAACTGGCGGGCGATGCCTGCGATGCGGCTGTCGAATATGGCCCAGGCCTGTCCCTGCGGTTGGCCCATCACGGCGCGTGCCGCCTCGGAATAGCCCTGCGCCTCGTTCCAGAAGCGGCGGCCCTCAAGGTTGACCTGCACACCGCCTTCGGTGATCACCGCCCATGTGATCAGTATCCCGTGCGGATGGGCCACATTGCCATGCCCCTGATAGGCCCCCAGATGGCGCGTATGCGCGCCAAGCGCGTGGCCCCACAGCACCGCCTCACCGCGATTGCCATCATGGCCAAACCACAGCGCATCCGCGATGGCAGGCATATGCTGCGCCACCATTGCGCGGTTGCCGCCATAGCCGTTGCACGCAAGGATCAGGCGGGCACAGCCGATGGTTTCGGTGCTGCCATCGGGCAGGGCTACGGTGACACCGGTGATGATGCGGCCATGCGCATGCAGCACAGTGGCGCGGCGTTCGCAAATGATATCAATGCCTTCCGCCTCGCAGGTCTGGCGCAGGCGGTCCACCAGCTCTGCGCCGGAACGGGTGGGCAGGCCGTGCATCCGGCGGCGGGCATGGCCGGGATAATCAAAATCGGTCACCACCGAGAAGGGCAGGCCAAAGCGATCCGCCAGCCATTCGATTGCGGGGCTAGAGCCTTGGGCGAGCGCATCCACCAGCGCGGGGTCATTCTCGTCATGGGCTTTGCGCTGGATATCGGCGGCAAAGAGCGCGGCATCATCCACAATGCCTGCATCACGTTGAAACCGCGTGCCCGCTGCGGGGATCAGTCCGGCTGACAGGGCAGTGGACCCGCGCGGAAGGGTGTCCGCCTCGATCACCAGAACCTCTTGCCCGGCCTCTTGCGCGGCAAGGGCCGCTACCATACCGCAGGCCCCTGCGCCGATGATCAGGGTCTGCACCTCAAGATCGAAACCCTGCTGGGGCGTGTCGGCGATCTGCATGGCTTAGCCCTTGTCCTGACCGTCAAACCGCTGACCCAGCGCCAACATATCCGGCGTGCCGATGCGGGCGTTCAGCCCGTCAAAATCAAACATCCGGTCAGCGAAAGGCGTGTTGGACCCGTTGGCCCGCAGGCTGGCATAATAATCCTGTGCGGTGCGCGCCAAGGCCCGCACGATGCCGCCGGGAAAGATCACGATATCAAAGCCCAAGGCCTGCAGATCCGTGGCCGAGGTGATGGGCGTATGCCCGCCCTCGACCATATTCGCCAACAGCGGCACGCGGCCCTTGAAGGCCTGTGCGACAGCGGCCAGTTCATCGCCGGTGCGCGGTGCCTCGATGAACAGGATATCGGCACCGGCGGTCACATAGGCCTCGGCGCGGTCCATCGCCGCGGTGAAGCCTTCCACGGCAATCGCATCGGTGCGGGCAATGATCAGCGTGCCGTCATGGGCGCGGCTATCGGCCATTGCGGCAATCTTCCCCGCCATTTCCGCCTTGGAAATCAGGGATTTATCCGCCAGATGGCCGCAGCGCTTGGGATAGGTCTGATCCTCGACCTGCAGGGCCGATGCGCCCGCGCGTTCATACATCCGCATCGTGCGCTGCGCGTTCAATGCGTTGCCAAAGCCGGTATCGGCATCGATGATCACCGGCAGCGCGGTACGATCCCGGATCAGCGCCATTGTATCGGCCATTTCAGACACCGATGTCAGGCCGATATCGGGCCGCCCCAGCCGCGTATAGGCAACCGCAGCACCAGAGAGATAGAGCGCCTCGAACCCGGCCTGTTCGGCCAAAGTGGCGGTCAGCCCGTCATAAACGCCGGGGGCGATCAGGATGTCAGGCAGGTTCAGGCGGGCGCGCAGGGTCATGGCGTTGCCTCCAGCAGGGCGATCGTCTCGTCGCAGGTCATCACATGGGTCACGGTGCCCAGCGAGACCAGCGTGGCGTCATGCACATCCTGTCTGAAGGCGGCGCAGCCATCTGACAGCATAATCGTGTCGATGTTGCGCAGATGCGCATCGCGCAGGGTGCTGGCGACACCGCCATTGGTCACGATCCCGCCCACAATCAGCGTGTCGATGTCCAGCGCGCGCAGGATATATTCCAGCCGCGTCTGGTAAAAGGCGGAATAGGCCACCTTTTCCACCGTATAATCTGCAGGAGCCAGCGCATCGACAAGGCTGTGGCCAAAGCTGCCGGGGGCAAAGTCACCCTTGGTCAGGAAAGGGCGGAGCTGTTTGAGATGCGGCGCGATCAGCGGCGCGCCCCCCGGCCCGGGCACCAGCGTGAACTGGGCCGACACATAGGTGCCGCCCTTGGCGCGCAACGCATCGCGGACAGGGGCCACCCGGTCAGGTAGCGCCTTGATCGCATCCGCGCCTTGGCCTGCGCGGCCATAAGCCCCATCGGGGTGCAGAAAATCGTTCTGCAGATCAATGGTCAGCAGTGCGGTGCGTTGCGGGTTGATCTGTGAAAGATGGCCCATGGCTCAAACCTCCTGCCGGGTGATGATCGTGTTGCCGAAAGCGTCCACAGTGCCGGTCAGGCCCGGTTCGATCAGGACGGTCGTGTCGGGTTGTTCCAGGATGGCGGGGCCGTGGATGATGGCACCCACGGGCAGATCAAGGCGGTTGTAGATGGCGGTATCATGCCAGCTGTCGCCGAAATGCACCCTGCGTTCGCCCTTGCGGGCGTCCTCGGGCGTGCCTGTGCCGCGCGGGGCAAGGGTGGCCAGATCGAATTTGGGCCGCCGCCCCGTCACGGCAGAGCGCAGGTTCATCACGCGCCGCGCCCCCTTGGGCAGCAAGCGGCCATAAGTGGATTTATAGGCGGCATCGAAGGCCGCTGCGATATCCGCGCGGGTGGGGGGCACCACGCGCCCATCCGTGATGGTCACCGGCAGCGGCACGCTGACCGTATGGGTTTGCCCGACATAGGCCATGTCCAGCTCGAACGTGGTCTCGCGCGCCTCGAACCGTGTTTGCGCGGCGTCCAGCATGGCCAGTCCCTGCGCCATATGCGTTTGCATGAACGCGGCCAGCGCCGCCTCGTCCAGCCCGTCCACCATGGCGTTGATCGTCTGCACGAAATCCTGCCGCATATCGGCAATCACACAGCCCATGGCCGAGGTCACACCGGGATAGCGCGGCACGATGGCACGGGCCAGCCCCACATCCGCCAGCATCGCACCGGAATGCAACGCGCCACCGCCGCCAAAGGGCATGAAGGCAAATCGTTTGGGATCAAAGCCGCGTTCGATACTGACCAGCCGGATCGCGCCTGCCATACGGCTGTTGGCGACACGCAAGATCGCCTCGGCGGCGGCCAGCGTATCAAGGCCAAGGGGCTGGCCGACATGTGCGTCGATCGCCTTTGCCGCCGCCTCAACATCCAGCCGCGTCAGCTTGCCGCCTATGGGATTGTCGGGATCAATCCGGCCCAGCACCACATTGGCATCCGTCACCGTGGGGCGCGTATTGCCAAGGCCATAAGCCACAGGGCCGGGGTTTGATCCGGCGCTTTCCGGCCCGATCATCAGCAAGCCGCCCTTGTCCACCCATGCGATGGAGCCGCCGCCCGCGCCGATCGTGGTGATCTCGATCATGGGCGAGCGCACGACCATGCCGAAATCAATCGAAGTTTGCGGCGACAGCATCGATTTGCCCCCTGCGATCAGCGACACGTCAAAGCTGGTGCCGCCCATATCGCCGGTGATCACATCGGGAAAACCCGCTGTCTGCGCGATATAGGCCGCAGCGATCACCCCCGCCGCAGGGCCAGACAGCGCCGTGCGCACAGGCAGGCGGCAGGCGGTATCCACTGCCATCACGCCGCCGTTGGATTGCACGATCATGAACTCTCCGCCGAAACCGCCTTGTTTCAGCGCGCTCTCCAGACGGTCCAGATAGCCGGAGACCTCGGGTTGCAGATAGGCATTGAGCGCGGTGGTGGAAAAGCGTTCAAACTCGCGGATTTCCGGCAGAATTTCAGAGGAGGCCGAGACATGGCTGTTGGGCCAGATGCCCCGGATCGCATCCACGGCGGCCGCCTCATTCGCGGGATTGGCGTAGCTGTTGGCGAACATCACCGCCACCGCGGCGCAGCCCTGATCCAGCAGGGTTTGTGCGGCAAGGCGCACCGCATCCAGATCAACGGGGGTGCGGATGGTGCCATCCGCCAAGGTCCGTTCCGGCACTTCAAGGCGCAGGTCACGTGGCACAACGGGGGTGAAATCACCACGCAGACCCCAAGTGCGGGGGCGGTCACGGCGACGCATTTCCAGCACGTCCCGCAGCCCTTCGGTGGTGATCACGCCGATCCTTGCGCCTTTGCGTTCCAGCAGGGCATTGGTGCCCGCAGTGGTGCCATGCACAACCACCGCCACGCTGGACAGGTCCGCGACTTGCCGCGCGATCCCGTCCAGAAACCCGCCGGATTGGTCAGGCCGCGTGGTCGGCACTTTGGCCACCGTTGCGGTGCCTGCGGCCTCGTCCAGCACGAACACATCCGTGAATGTGCCGCCGACATCGACGCCGATCATGCGGCCTGCGGGTGTTTGCGCGCTCATGCCTGCGCCCCTTTCCATGCGGTTCCGTATTGTTTGTCAGCCTCGGCCGCCGTGATCAGCCCCAGCGCCACATCCCGCGCCACCGCCTGCGGTGCGCGGTCTGCCGCCGCGCCATATCCGCCACCACCGGGCGTTTCCAGCCGCACGGCTTGGCCTTGCGTCAGGGTGATGCCGCGCATCTTGGAGGCCAGCGGCGGATGGTGCCACCCGTCAGCCTGCTCATAGGAAAACACGTTCATCGCCGCCTCGCCGCCGCCTGCGGCCCCTTTGGGCGCAAAGCGGCCACGCTCGCCGAACAAGAACGCCTCGGCGCCGTTTTCCTCCAGCACTTCAATCTCATAGACAGCGCCCAGCCCGCCACGATGCGCGCCCGCACCCGCACTGTCTGGGCGCAGCGCCCATTTGCGGAACATCACCGGATAGGCGGCCTCAAGGATCTCCATGGGCGGGATCGTCGCGGTGGAAATTGGCGCGTTGCCATGGTTCAACCCATCCCCTTCCGGTGATCCGCCATGCCCGCCGCCGTAAAAGCTGAACATCACCCAAGGCTGGCCATTGCTGCGTTTGCCCGCAATCGACAGCGCGTTGATTGTGCCATAGGCGTTGGCCACTACGCGGTCGGGTGCTGCCTGTCCGGC
This sequence comes from Rhodobacterales bacterium, assembly GCA_047921315.1. Lineage (GTDB taxonomy): Bacteria > Pseudomonadota > Alphaproteobacteria > Rhodobacterales > Rhodobacteraceae > Seohaeicola. The sequence goes on from JBLRWJ010000008.1 coordinate 32,291, forward strand.
GGCGGCAAAGATCACGTCGATCATCCGCAGGATCGTTTCGGTATAGCCGCCCACAGGGGCCGGAAACTCTGCCGCCAGCAGCGAGCCTTCGGGGATACGCACATCAATGGGCCGCATCACGCCCGCATTGGCAGGCAGCGCCGGAAAGATATGTTTGATCGCCACATAGGCGGTGGCAACAGCCGTGGGCAGCGCGATATTCACCGGACCCGCACAGCGCGGTGCGGTGCCTGCAAAATCCAGCACCATCCGGTCGCCCTTGATTTCCAGCGCGACCTTGATCGGCAGGGCCACATCGGTGATCCCGTCATTATCCAGATAATCCACCGCTTCCCAACGGCCATCGGGCAGGGCGGTCAGCTCGGCGCGCATCAGGGCTTCGGCGCGGTGGCCCAAAGCATCCAGCGCGGCGCGCACGGTGTCCGCGCCATATTCATCCAGCAATTCATCCATCCGGCGCACGCCCAGATCCAGCGCGCCCAACTGGCCGTTCAGATCGCCCATCGCCGATTGCGGCAGGCGGGTGTTGCGCATCAGGATGTCGATGATATCGGTATTCACCTCACCGCCCCTTGCAAGGCGGACGGGGGGCAGCACAAACGCTTCCTGAAACGCATCCGTGGCGGCGGGGTTGTAATTGCCCGGCACAGCGCCGCCCACATCATGCCAATGCCCGACCGAGGCGAGATAGCAAAACAATGCCCCATCGCGGAAATAGGGGCGCACCAGCCGCATATCCGACAGATGCGTGCCGCCCAGATGCGCATCGTTGAAGATATAGATATCCCCGTCGCGCAGCTCTTTATGCTCGGCCGCTTTGTCTATCACGGCCTTGACGGCAAAGGACATGACGCCCACAAAAATCGGCAAACCGGATTTGCCCTGCACCAATGTGTCACCGCTGACCGCATGATACAGACCATGGCTGGCATCATGCGCCTCGGCGATGATCGGGTTGAAGGCGGCGCGAAACAGGGTCGCGTCCATTTCGTCTGCGATCTGTTCCATCCGGCCTGCCAGAACGGCCAATGTGATCGGGTCAATCTCTGCGGTCTGTGTCATGCTGTTCCTGCTGCTTTTACCTCGGCAATGTCGTTCCAGACATCCTGACGGGTGATTTTGCCCGCCGTTACCTCCAAACGGTCAATATAGCGGATGCTGTCAAAGGCGGTGCCATCAGGCCATTCGCCGTAAAGCGTGCCGCGCACATACACCACGGCATGGCCTTCGCCTGTGCATGTGTCGCACCCGTCATAGGTTTTTTTGACAAAACGGTAGCGCGGTTTTGACCAGGCGATCAGGTCTTCCAGCGTGGTCAGGCCTGCGGCACCGGGAAAGTTCATCATAAACCCGTCGCCCAGCATGGCGCGGGCGCGGTCCAGATCGCGGGCTTCCATCGCGGCCAGATAATCGCGCACGATTGCACAAGGATCGGGCAGGGCGGGTGCGCCGCTGCGATGGATGCCGCCGCGCATGTAATGGGCGGCTGGCATCTCGTGCAGAATCACGGTGATGGCATCGGGCGCGGCGGGAACAACCAGTTGGACAGCATCGGTCAAAACCTTGCCCAGACGGGTTTTCGTGGCGCTGTCATACCCCTCAAGCACATGGGCTTCGATGATCGGCATTGCGCCCCTTCCTCTGAAATCTGTATCTTTGGTAATACAGATATTGTTTTCTGAAAAGATCAAATATGTGGTTCGGAACGCATGGGGTTACTTGCTTTTCTAAAAACCACTGATACCTTTAATCGCGAATCTGTCTGCCGATGCCGATGCAGGTTGGACAGGATGGGCAGGGCTTGGGGGATGCGTTGAACACACAGGGCCGTACAGGACTTCCAGAGGGCGGCAAGGCGCGCAGGGTCTATCTGTTGCTGCGCGATGACATGTCCAATGGTAGCTATCCCGCAGGTGCCAGCCTTCCCGGTGAGCAGCGTCTGGCCGAAATTCATGGCGTATCCCGCGTCACCATTCGCCGCGCATTAGAGGCGCTGGCCGCTGATGGCCTGATCGAAAAGCGCGCCGGCAGCGGCAGCGTGGTTTGCGCGCCCAAGGCTGCCTCTGCTACGCTGGCGGCTGATTTTACAACGCTGATCCCGCAACTGGTGGCGATGGGGCAGTCCACCACGGCGCGGTTGCTATCCTTCTCCTACGGGCCTGCGCCGGATGCGGTTGCCACCGCGATGGACCTGCCGCAGGGCGGGCGCGTGCAAACTGCCGTACGGGTGCGTCTGGTGGAGGGGCGGCCATTCTCGCATCTGACAACCTATGTCCCCGAGGCCATCGCCGCCAATTACACCGAGGCCGATCTGGCCACGACACCGCTGTTTCGTCTGCTGGAGCGATCGGGCGTGCAGGTCGATGCGGCGCATCAATCTGTGACCGCCACCCTCGCATCGCCCGATGTGGCCGAGGCGCTGGGCGTGTCTGTCGGCTCTGCCCTGCTGTCGCTGCGCCGTGTGGTGCGTGATGTGAGCGGGCGGGGGGTTGAATACCTGTCAGCCCTTTACCGTGCCGATGTCTTTCGGCTGGAGATGTCGCTGAACCGCGTCGGTGACGGTGCCGAGCGGCATTGGGAGCCGGTGATCGGTGATCCGACCATACGGGAAGCGGCGGAATGACCACAGCGCCGCGCACCCTGTTCGACAAGGTCTGGGACCAGCACGAGGTGTTGCGCCGCGATGATGGCGCATCGCTGCTCTGGGTGGACAGGCATCTGGTGCATGAAGGATCGCACCACGCCTTTGCCAAGCTGGCCGAACGTGGCTTGCATGTGGCGGAACCGGCGCTGACCATCGGTGTGGTGGATCACTACGCACCCACGCGTCACCGTGACCGGATCACAAACCCCGATATCGCGCGGATGATCCGCACGCTGGAAGACAACGCCGCGCGCCACGGTATCCGTTGCTTTGGCATCTCCGATCCGCGACAGGGTATCGTGCATGTCATGGGGCCGGAACAGGGGCTGACCTTGCCCGGCTTGCTGATCAATTGCGGTGATAGCCATACGTCTACGCATGGTGCCTTCGGCGCGCTGGCCTTCGGAATCGGCGCGACAGAGGTGGCGCATGTGCTGGCCACGCAGACAATCTGGCAGATGCGGCCCAAGACGATGCGGATCACCGTGAACGGGCGGCTGGGTGCCTCTGTCACGGCCAAGGATCTGGCGCTGTCTTGGATTGCTGAACTGGGCGCGGATGGTGCGCGCGGCCATGCCATCGAATATGCCGGTCCCGTCATCGAGGATCTGAGCATGGAAGGGCGCATGACCCTGTGCAACCTGTCCATCGAGGGCGGCGCGCGCTGCGGCATGATCGCCCCCGATGATGTGACCTTTGCCTATATCAAGGATCGTCCCTTCGCACCCGCAGCGGCGGATTGGGACAATGCGATGGATCACTGGCGTGATCTGGTGACCGATGAGGGCGCAGTCTTTGATCGTGAGGTCACACTGGACGGTGCCGCTATCGCGCCGACGGTCACATGGGGCACCAGCCCCGAAGAGGCGTTGCCGATCACCGCAAATCTGCCGGACCCTGCGCATTTGCCGGGCGCGCGCGCCGATCAGGCCCGCGCCGCGTTGGAGTATATGGGGCTGACGCCGGGGCAGCGGCTGCAGGATATTCAGGTGGATCAGGTTTTTATCGGTTCTTGCACCAATGGCCGGATCGAGGATCTGCGTCTGGCGGCGGCGGTTCTGGCCGGGCGTCAGGCATGTGTGCCGGGGCTGGTCTCACCCGGGTCGGCGATGGTCAAGGCGCAGGCCGAACAGGAAGGGCTGGACCGGATCTTTACCAAGGCCGGGCTGGAATGGGTCGATTCGGGCTGTTCGATGTGCGTGGGCATGAATGGCGATCTGGTTGCACCGGGCAAGCGCTGTGCGTCATCCACCAATCGCAATTTCAAGGGCCGGCAGGGGCGCGGGGCGCGCACCCATTTGATGAGTCCGGCCATGGTGGCCGCAGCGGCGGTCACAGGCAGGCTGAGCGATGTGCGCCCGCTGCTGGACGGGCGGGTGTGATCATGGCGGGCTGGCGCATCATCCAAGGGCCTGCCGTGGCGTTGCCGCAGGATAATATCGATACCGATCAACTGATCCCTGCGCGCTTTATGTCTGTGCCGCGCAAGGATGGCTATGGCCCCTATCTGCTGCATGATCTGCGCTATGATGGCGCGGGCGCTCCTCGCTCTGACATGCCCCTGAACCGGCATGCGGACGCCAGAATCCTTGTGACCCGCCGCAACTTTGGCTCAGGCTCCTCGCGGGAGGCGGCGGTCTATGCGCTGGTGGATTTCGGCATCCGCGCCGTGCTGGCCCCCAGTTTTGGCGATATTTTCGCCTCGAACGCGGTCAATAACGGCCTGCTGCCCGCGCGCCTGCCCGAAGACCGGATCGCGGCGCTGATCGACAGGCTGGAGGACGGGGCCGAGGACGCCACCGTTGATCTGCAAGACAGCGTGATCCGCATCGGCAATGAGGTGATCCCCTTTGATCTTGATCCGGTCTGGCGGCTGAAACTGCTGAACGGGTGGGATGATATCGATATGACGGTCAGCCATGGCCCCGCCATTGCAGCGTTTCGCAAGGCAAGGGCGCAGGCCGTGCCCCATGCGATGCTGGACGCGCAGACGTGAAAGACCCGTGCGCCCCTTGATGGGCGCGCGGTCCAGAACCGGGTGTCCCATCGTGGGACATCTTCAACAGGGCGGGGGCTTGACCCCCGATAAAGGAGAGAGAACGATGAAAATGACCCTTGCTGGCGGCATTGTCGCCGGATCAACCCTGATCGCATCGGCAGCGACAGCGCAGGAAACCCTGACCGCTGTGCACGCCTTTCCGACCACGCTGATCTATACACAGTCCTTTCTGGAATTTGTCGATAAGGTGAACGCAGCCGGCGAAGGCGTTGTGCAGATCGAAGTGCGCGGCGGACCCGAAGCCATCGGCATGTTCCAGCAGGCCGATGCCGTGCGTGACGGGATCGTGGACATGGTCTATACGCCGGGCAGCTTTTACGGCGGCTCGCTGCCCGAGAAAGACGCGCTGGTCGCATCGAACCTGACCGCGATCGAGGCGCGCGAGAATGGCGGGATCGCCCTGATCGACGAGATTCATCAGGCGAAAATGGGAGTCAAATACCTTGGCTGGTTTGACAGCGGCGTCAGCTATAACCTGTGGATGAAGAACGAGCCGAAGCTGGACGCGGACGGAAATCTGGACATATCCGGCATCCGGCTGCGCGGCAATGCGGTGTATAACGCGTTCTTCACCGAATATCTGGGCGCGCAGGTGATCGATCTGCCCACAACCGAGGTCTATTCCGGCCTTGAGCGCGGCATCGTGGACGCCACGGGCTGGACCCAGATTGGCCTGATCGACCTGAAGTGGAACGAGTTTCTGAACTACCGGGTGGAGCCGAACTTCTTTTCGACCGATCTGGGCGTGATCGTGAACCTTGAGCGGTGGAACAGCCTGTCGGATGAGGCGCGCACGATCCTGCAGGATGCGGCGATCGCGCACGAGCGTGCCTCGGTCGAGGCGCTGCGCACCAAGCGGGATGAGGATTTCGCGGCGCTTGAGGAAGGCGGCATGCAGGTTGTCGAACTGGAAGGCGAGGCGCGCGCCAATTATCTGGCCGCTGCCCGCGAAAAAACATGGGAGCGGATGAAAGGCCTGATGGCCGAGCATCCGATGGGCGACGGGCAGTATGACACGCTGATCGGCCTGTTCTACGATCCCGAAATGGACAAGTAAGTCCTGATGCATCCACAGACGCGGCCTTGATCATCGGGGCCGCGTCTGGCCGATCCCGCGCGGGCAGGATATGCCCGCCGCCTTCCAGCCTTTGAGGCCGACATGCAGCTTGTAACCCGTCTTTATACTCTGATCCTTTTTGGCATGGCCTTTATTGCGGCAGGGATGCTGATCTGGTTGATGATTGCGGTCATCACATCGGTTGCGATGCGTAATTTCGGGATGCAGCCATGGGCGTGGCTGTTCACCTCGACCGAATATGCGCTGCTTTATATGACGATGCTGGGCGCGCCTTGGCTGGTGCGGGAAAAGGGCCATGTGCATATCGAACTGGTCACCGCCGTGTTGCCCCCGATGCTGCGCCGCATCGTCAGCCGGGGCGTGGCGCTGGCCTGTGTGCTGGTCAGCGTGATCCTTGCATGGAAAGGCTATGACCTGTTCCAGACCAATATCGCGCGCAATGATTATGACGTGCGCGCCTATTACTTTCCGCGCTGGATACTGACCATTTCATTCCCGATTTGCTTTGGTCTGATGGCCATTGAATTCTCGCGCTTTGTGTTCGGGGCAGAGCTGATGCATTCGGGTGAAGCAGGGATACACGAATAATGGAATGGTATGAGGCACTTGCCCTGCTGCTGGGATCAATCCTTGCCTTGATGGCCATCGGCATGCCCGTGGCGCTGGCGTTTCTGGCGGCCAATATCATTGGCGCATGGGTGTTCATGGGCGGTGAGCGGGGCATCTCGCAACTTCTTAATAACGGCTTTGGCTCGCTGACCAGTTTCGCGCTGGTGCCGATCCCGCTGTTTTTGCTGATGGGCGAGATTTTCTTTCACACCGGCCTTGGCGGGCGCATGTTCAACGCGATTGACAAGCTGCTGGGCAAGCTGCCGGGGCGCTTGTCCTATGTGACGGTGCTGGGCGGGACCGGATTTTCCACGCTGTCGGGGTCATCCATGGGATCAACCGCGCTGCTCGGCTCGTTGATGGTGCCGGAAATGAACCGGCGCGGCTATAAAAAGCATATGTCCATCGGTCCGATCCTTGGCACAGGCGGTCTGGCCATCATCATTCCGCCCTCGGCTTTGGCAGTCTTGCTGGCAACGCTGGCGCGGATTGACGTGGGCAAGCTGCTGATCGCGGGGATCATCCCCGGCCTGATCCTTGCCGCCTTCTATCTGGCAACGATCTTTGCGCAGACCAAACTTGATCCCGATGCGGCCCCTGCCTATGAGGTCACGCCGATGACCACGGGGCAAAAGCTGGCCTTGTTCCTGCGCGATGTGGTGCCGATGGTCGGTGTCATGGTGCTGATCGTGGCCATGATGGTCGGCGGGATCGTCACCCCGTCCGAGGCGGCCGCCTTTGGCGCGCTGGGCGTGTTGATCCTTGCCGCCGTGTTCCGCTGCCTGACATGGGAGGCGATGCGCAAATCCATCATCGGCGCGCTGCGTGTCACGCTGATGGCCTATCTGATCGTGTTCGGCTCGGCCACCTTCAGCCAGTTGCTGGCCTTTTCGGGGGCATCCAGCGGGCTGATCCGCTGGGCCACCGGGTTTGATCTGGACCCGATTGCCATGCTGCTGATGATGTTTGCCGTGCTGCTTTTGCTGGGGATGTTCATGGAACAGATCAGCATGATGCTGCTGACCGTGCCGATCTTTTTCCCGCTGGCGGCAAGCCTTGGCTTTGATCCGATCTGGTTTGGCCTGATCATGCTGCTGGCGCTCGAGATCAGCTTTACCACGCCGCCTTTCGGGTTGCTGCTCTTCGTGATGAAGGGTGTGGCCCCGCCCGATACCACGATGCGTGACATCTATATGTCCGCGATCCCGTTCATCCTGTGTTCGCTGGCCTTGGTGGCGTTGCTGATCCTGTTCCCGCAGCTTGCGCTGTGGCTGCCGGGCTAGGGCCGTCCCGCACCCAAGCCGCAGCGGTCAGCCTTTCTTGGGGGGCAAAAGCGGGGCGCGGCTTTGGGTGTTGCCAGCCTTGGTCGTCTTTTGCATCAGGCCCATCAATTGCGCACGCTCCGTCTGGGTCAGCCCTGACAGGATGTCAGGCTGACAGGCCAGCACAATCGGTCTGGCGCGCGCCAAAGTTTCATGGCCCTGCACCGTCAGGCGCACCACGCGGGCGCGGCGGTCCCTTGCGCTGACCTTGCGTGCCACCAGCGCTTTGCCTTCCAGCCTGTCCACCACACCGCCAATGGTCACGCGGTCATAGGCGATCAGCCCCGCCAAGGTGGCCTGATCCACATCAGGATGATCCGCCAGCGCGGACAGGGCCGCAAATTGCACCGGGGTCAGGTCTATGCCTGCGGCCTTCATCCGCTCGGAAAACACCGAGACCGAGATCTGGTGCAACCGCCGGATCAGATGCCCGGCCATATCCTCAAGTTGCGGCATTGGTGCTCTGTCCTTGGTCAACCCGCACCAATGCTACGGTGTGCGGGCGCTATTTGACAAGTATACGCATCAAAGCCATGCCACCTTGAGGCGGGCCTGTGGCAAAGGTAAAGTTGCAGATGCGCGCTGCAGGCCAAAACCCATGCGCGGGGCGCTGCCTGTGTTGCTGCCCCCGGATTTGCCCGTATAGATGACAGCGCGGGCAGGGCTGATGCCCTGCGCGCATCCATGACCGCCATGTCAGGCGAAGCCGGGCAACAAAAAGGAACGTCACCCATGAGCCATGTGTTCGATCTGCCCCCGATTCCGTCCATCCCCGTTCTGGGGGAGGCCGCAACCTACCCGATCCGCCGCATCTTTTGCGTGGGACGCAATTATGCAAAACATGCCGCCGAAATGGGGATCGAGGTGGACCGTGAAAAGCCGTTCTACTTCACAAAATCCGCCGCATCAGCCATCCTGAGCGGGGCAATAGCGCCCTATCCGGCAGGGACGGATAATTATCACCACGAGATGGAACTGGCTGTGGCCATCGGCGCGCCTGCGTTCAAGGTTGCAGCCGCCGATGCGATGGCCAGCGTCTATGGCTATTGCTGTGCGCTGGATATGACGCGGCGGGATCTGCAACTCTCTGAAAGGGCGCATCAACGGCCATGGGATCTGGGCAAGGATGTGGAGAATTCCGCCGTTTTTGCGCCGATCACCAAGGCGGCAGAGTTTGGGGCCATTGCCGGTCAGCGCATCCATCTTGAGGTGAATGGCGACATCCGGCAGGACGCCACCCTGACCGAACTGATCTGGTCTGTGCCTGAGATCATCAGCCATCTGTCGGGGTTCTATCATCTGCAACCGGGTGATCTGATCCTGACAGGGACACCCGCAGGCGTGGGTGCGGTGCTGCCCGGCGATGTGATCAACGGCGGTATTGACGGGTTGGAACCGATCCGCCTGACTATCGGTCCGGCGGAATAATCCGCGCATTGTGGTTGCCCATCACCGTCCTGCCTTAGCGGGAGGTCTGAAAAATCAGCCATCCATCCCGGCGCGTCCCGATCTGCTGGTATCCGGCATGGGCCAACACCCGTGCCGATGCAGGGTTGTCGGGATGGACATGGGCCACGATACCGCGCAGGCTGGCATGGGTGTCAAACGCCTGCTGGGTTGCCGTGGCAACAAGAGTTTTACCCAGCCCCTGTCCCCAATGGGCGCGGCCCAGCCAATAGCTGATCTCGGCCTTGTGCGGATATGCGCCCAGTTCTTCAAATGCCAATCGGACCTGGCCCACAGGAACACCATCCCGCAGCACGGCGCTGACGGTGTGATGCGGCGCTGATGTGGCAATGGTGATCAGGTCCAGCGCCATGCTATCCGATATGTCGCCGGGCCAATCCTCGAACATATACTCCCAGACCTGCGGGTCGTTCAGCAGGGCGCGAAAGGCCACAAGGTCTGACGGTTGCCATGGACGAAACGCCAGCGCGTTTGCTTCTGGGCTGCGTGTCACATGGGGCATGCGCCAGGACAACGGCGCAGGCGGGATGCGCTGACAAGGCTTTGCGGCGCCAGTGTAGCGGTCTGTTTCAACCCAGCCGATCTGCACCGGATCAAAGGCTACGGGTATTTGTTGCGCCCTGAGCTTTGCAATCTGCGCCCAGGTCAACACCCCCTGCCAACGCGGTGACATCACGGCTATTGGCCCGGTCAGGCTGCGGTTCAGCCTGTTTGCAAATTCGCTCATTATTCCCCCCAACAGGACAAAAACGGCCCCTCACGCAAAACACAGTAGGTGATGAGGATACACCAGATGCACCCAAATGCGGGTTCACGAATTCTGACATTTCTGTAGATGCGTTGCGGGCTGTCAGGGCTTGACCGGGCTGAAACAAAAAAAGCGCCCGGTCCGGTGCGGACGGGCGCCTTTGATGTCAGCTTGGAGGGTGCAAATCACAGCATGCGTGATGGCAACCAAAGCACAAGATCAGGGAAGATAAACACCATGAACACCGCCAACATCTGCAATAACACAAACGGTATGACCCCTTTATAGATGTCGATGATCGTCACCTGCGGCGGGGCAACCCCCTTGAGGTAGAACAGCGAAAAGCCCACAGGCGGTGTCAGGAACGAGGTTTGCAGCGTCACCGCGAACAGCACGATGAACCAGATCTCGTTAAAGCCAAGCGCTGTCACCACCGGGGAGACCAGCGGCAGCATGATCAGCGAAATCTCCAGCCAATCAAGGAAAAAGCCGGCAAGGAAAGCGATGAACAGGATCGTCAGGACAATCCCGCTTGGTCCGAATGGCAAGCCACGCAACGAACTTGAGATAAACTCATCCCCGCCCAACTGGCGCATGACAACGGCAAACAAGGTCGCCCCCAGAAAGATGCCAAAGATGAACGCTGTGGTCAGCGTGGTCTTTTTGCCCACGTCCTTCAGCACCGCCCATGTCAGTTTGCCATTGGCCAGCGCCAGCAATGTGGCCCCGAACGCGCCCAGCCCTGATGCCTCGGTCGGGGTGGCAAAGCCAAAGAAGATTGACCCCAGAACGGTAAAGATCAGCAGCAAGGGCGGCAATGTCGCCAGCAGCGTATCAAACACCAGCCGCCATGTGACGGGTGGCAAATCCGTGGGGGCAGGGGCCAGATTGCGGTTCAGCGCGGCGGCGATCAGGATATAGAGGATATAGAACACCCCCAGCATCAGCCCCGGTATCAACGCCCCCATGAACAGGTTGCCCACCGACACAGACATCTGGTCGGCCATGATGATCAGCATGATGGATGGCGGAATCAGGATGCCCAATGTGCCAGCCGAGGCGACAACGCCACTGGCGAAAGCCTTGCTATAGCCTTGCTGCAACATGATCGGCATGGACAGCATCGCCAGCAGCACCACCGAAGCGCCCACAATCCCGGTTGATGCCGCCAGCAAAATGCCGATCAGCACCACACCCAGCGCCAGACCACCGCGGAAACGGCCGAACAGCTTGATGAAATTGGTCATCAGCTTTTCAGTCACGCCCGACCGTTCCAGCATCAGACCCATGAAGATGAACATCGGCAGCGCCACCAGAATCCAGTTGGACATCTGGCCATAGACGCGCTGCACGAAAATGCCGAAAATGCGGGCATCGCTGAGGAAATACGTATCCCAGCCAAGCATGTCCGAGCCAAGGATCGCGATAAAGCTGAAAAGGATCGATACACCGGCCAGCGCCCATGCCACGGGGAACCCCGTAAAGATCAGGCCGATAAATGAGACCAGCATCATGATCACGAGGATTTCGTTAGTTTCAAACATATGAAGGTCTTTCTGTTCGAAGCACCGCGAAGCGGCGGCGTTTTGGGGGCAGTGTGCCGACAGGGCAAAGCAAGGCCCCGTGACGAAATGTTCAGCCGTTATTCTGTCTGCGTCCTGATCCGAACAGATAGGCGCCCACCCGCAGCAAGCGGGCGAAGGCGGCAAACCCCATATAGACAAACGCGATCACGATCACGGATTTGATCGCCCAGCGATTGGTCAGCCCACCGGGGGCGGAGGAGGATTCATTGCGGTTCCATGAGGCTTCGACGAAAGGGATGGCATAGCTGATCATCAGATAAATCAGCGGGGCGACCAGAAAGATGATCCCTAAAAATTCGATAATACCGCGCGTTCTGGGTTTGAGAGTGGATGCGATGACATCCACGCGCACATGCGCATCATGCAGGATCGCATAGCCGATCCCGATCATGAACCCCACGGCATAGATGTGCCACTGCACCTCTTCCAGCCAGATATAATTGACGCCCAGCAGATAGCGCATGCTGACATTCACAACAATGATCAACACCAGGATCAGCCAAAGCCAACTGACGGCAGACCCGATAGCGCCCAGCACGGCTTCGATTTTGGCAGAAAGCCATGTCTGCGGAAAATCCAGCACATGCGCCCTGCTGGATGCATCATCGACCTTGTCGAGGTCTATCTGGAATTCGGTGTTTGTTGCCATGCTATTCCCGCCTCCACTCGGGGTGAACCTGATGCAGGCCCGGTCCTGCGACCGCTTGCATCTTATACAAATTGGTCCGCGCGATATACCGCGCGGACCTTTTTGAGAATGTGGTCAGCCGGAAGGACCGCCCGCCTTATTCAGCTTCGATACGGGTCTGCCAGTCACGGGGCAGGTAACCCATCTCTTTCCACGGGCGCAGCTCGGCCTGATATTCCATCATCGAGCTGTAGACCTTCCCGAACATCTCATCCGAGCCGGAACGACGCTCCATCACGGCTTTTGTGGCCTCATAAAAGCCTTTGATCATCTCGTCGCTATAGGTCTCGACATTGGTGCCCCGCTCTTGGAAGCTCTTGATCGCCGCGCCTTGCAGGGCTTCGGCGCGCGCAATCGCATAGGCGTTGCCAGCCATACAGGTGGTTTCGATCACGGCTTTGGTCTGATCGGACAGGCCGTTCCAGACATCAAGGTTCACGTAAAGATACTGGTTTGTCGAAGGCTGGTGCCAGCCCGGCAGATACAGATAATCAGCAACCTGGAAAAAGCCCAGCTGCTCGTCAACCGTGGGCAGCGAGAATTCGGTACCGTCCAGAACGCCGGTTTCCAGCGCCTGATACAGCTCGCCACCGGGCAGCAGGGTCACAGACATGCCGAATTCTGCCATGATCTCACCGCCGACACCGGCGGCGCGGAAACGCATGCCTTGGAAATCATCGGTGCTGGTGATCTCGTTGCGGAACCAGCCTGCGGTTTCCGGGCTGATCGTGCCGCACAGGATCGGGTGGACGTTATAGGGGTGGAAGGTTTCCGCCAACAGGTCTTTGCCGCCGTGGAAGTTCATCCATGCCATGAACTCGATTGATTCGAGGCCGAATGGCGTGGCACCGAACAGGGCTGCGGCGGGCACGGTGCCCCACTCATACCCCATCCATGAATAGCCCGCATCGATGCTGCCATCTGCCACGCTTTCAAAGATCGCAAGCGCGGGAACAACGGCACCCGGCTCGGCGATACGCATATCGATCGATCCGCCGGACACGGCGCGCAGCTGATCCGCGACCCATGGCATTGTGTCGCCAAGTGCGGTCAATGTCGAGGCAAAGCTCATCGGGATCTGCCAGCGCAGGCTTTCCATCGCATTGGCGGTGCCGGGGGCGATCATCAGCGCAAGTGCGCCTGTGGCCGCCGTAGTGCCCAGATACTTTTTCAAACGGGTCTTCATGCTATTCCTCCCAGAATAAACTGATGGCGACAGTTGTGCCACATCGCCTTGTCATGTGCTGCGGTACACTCACCGCACCTTGAGTGACCAGAGTTTTCGCGGCAATGGCGACATTATGCAAGCTTTTTGTAAAATAATCTTACCAATTCTTGCGCATTCAAGTTCTGGGTCAGTCGAGTTGATAGCCAGCCGCGCTTGTGGGGCAGCGGTTGATGCCCCGCTGTTACGGATCAGAAACTGATGCGCAGCCCCACAAGGGCGGCTGTATCCTGACGCCCTGCAATATTGCCGTGATTGACGGCATGGATCGCGCCCACAAACATATCGCTCTGGCGCCCGAAGGGGGTGCTATAGGTCAACGACAGGTTGATCTCTCGGTCTTGCGGCGCATAGTCGATGCCGACCATCTGATGCTGGATGATGCCATCGCTGCGCGATACCGGCAAAGCCACCTGCGCGCCGCCGGATGTGACTGCAACAGGCAGCGACATCCCAAAGCTGAGGCTGTCACCATCGCGCATGATATCAGACTGCCCCGTTTCAACGCGCAAGGCGTTGAACCTGACCGAAGATTGTTCCGACATCGCCGCACCGCTGCGGTCCGGTGCCATGCCGAATGTGCCACCAAAGGCGATGAATCCGGCCCGCCCGACATCGCGCCGATAAGCCAGTTCCAAGGCCGTCAGCACACTTGTTCCATCGCCAATGCCCGGCAGGATCGTGCCGTCATCGCGGGTGATGTTGACCCCGATGAACAGCTCTCCGCCTGCCGCGTCAAGGGTTTGGCCAATGGCAGCGGCCAATGCGGGCTGGGATTTGCCATGCCCAGCAGGGCCGTTCGTGCCTGGGGCAAGAAGGGACAGCTCCATCCCGTCTTGGCGGATGGTGCGATCCGGTCCGCCATAAGCGCGCAGCAACCCGGATCGCGGGGCAGGGCCAAGCATGGCCGACCACAGCTTTTCGGTGATCGGGGCAGGGGCGGCCGTGGCGGCAAGGGCGGCACCGGGCATGGTGAAATCTCCGCCCAAGGCATCGGTGACCAGAACAGGTGTCGCGGCAAGGCTGCGGGCCACCGCGTCACCCGTGGCACCGCCACCGATGAACAGGGGTTGATCCGCGCTTTGGGCGCTGCCATCGGCCATCACGGCGACAGGGGTGCCGATGGGCAGCAATGCCGCGCGCACATCCAGAAACCCGTGGCCCCATTCGGTGCTGTAATCGTGATAAAACCCCGATCCCGGCACAACCTCCAACGCTCCGGCGGCTGTAAATCCGTCAAAGCGGTTATCTGCCGTGGCGATCAGGCGGGCGCGCAGGTCATGCGGTGTCAGGTCGGGAAATGCCTCGGCCAGCAGGGCGATCGCACCCGAAACCACGGGGGCCGCGAAAGATGTGCCGGATACCAGACCATAGGATGTGTTGTTGGGGTCTGCGTCGGCCGCCATCCATGCACCATCTGCTGTCAGGCACCAACGCGCCGCTTCCAGACAGGCCGAGGACAGGCGCTGCACGCTGATAATGCGGTCATTGTCAAAGCGTGGCACGCCGCTGATCACCGCGAGCCAGCCCGGCTCCAGCTCTGGCGCAAAGCTGGGAAGGGCCTCCAGCAGGCCCGCAGATGTGGCGCTGCGGTTGTTGTCTGCTGCAAAGACAACTACGCCATTTTGCGTATATTGGCGCAGTGCGGACAGGTAGATGCTGTTATCGCCTTGAATGAACAGGCGGTTGAAGTCATTGGCATTGGCCCTATAGCCCGGAAACCCCCATGAATTGTTCTGCACCACGGCCCCTTCTGTCCGGGCCAGATTGGTGGCTGCTGCGCGGGACGCGGCGCTTTCATAAGTGCCCAGCAGCAACTGCGCCTGTGGGGCGATGCCGACCATATAATCTGAGCTGCCCGCCGCAACGGATGCAACCGCCGTCCCATGCATTAGCTGAGCCCCGGACGCACCGCCAATGATCCGGCCTGCAATGCTTTCATGGGTGGTCAAAAACCCGTCATCCAGAATGGCGATCTTTTGTTCGCGCCCGTAAAGGCCGACAGCATGGGCATATTCCACCCGCGATGAGGCCAGCGAATAACTGTCATAGGTGGGGCCTGATGCCCCGTTTCCGGCCCGCCAGAGGAAATTCTGCACTTGATATTCAGGCGAATCGCGCAGCGCGCGTGCGGCCCCCTCGAAGGCTGCAAAACTGTCAACAAACCCCGCTGACAACGCATTGGGGCTGAATTGCCCACTGGTGATCGCGCCGGATAATAGGGCCAGAACCCCCGCCGTTCCGCTGCTGCTGAGAGTGCCGTCACTATCGCCGCCGCAGCCAGCCAATAGCAGACAGAGCGCTGCCGATCCTGACAGGTTCCGCAAAGACAGTTTGCGTAAAGATAGATTGCCCAACCCCGGTCCTCTCCTGATTGAAACAGGTTGACCGGCAGGCACTGGGCAAAAGGATCACATGGTTAAGACAGCGCGGTCTTGTATGGTTCTCGCCCGAACCTTGCCTTCCGGGCAACAGGTTCAACGTTTCGAACCTGATGATTGGTAAACTTTACGGCGGCGTTAAGACCGTATTGCGGAGCTACCAAGCAACTATCAAGGCAAAATCGGATCAAGCGGTCAGGCCTCCTCCCGCGCCCTGGCGCTTTGGCTTTTGATCCAGTTCCAGACCAGAATGGCCAGCACCAGAAACGCGCCAGAGGCTTCGATCATCTCATTGGGATTGAAGATCATGATGACACCCGGAACCACCAGCATGCGCGAGATTTTATCCATCCATGTGAACAGATACCCTTCAATCGCAGAGGCAAAACCAACCAGCCCGATGATCACGATCAGCCCGGTCCAGATGACATACCATGTCTCGCCGCCCATGATGATCTCGGGATTATAGACCATGAAAGCGGGGATCAGATACAGGCCCTTGGCGTATTTCCATGCCTGCACGCTGGTTTCCATCGGCTTTGATCCGGCAATCGCCGCCCCGGCAAATCCGGCCAGCGCAATGGGCGGGGTGACGTTACTGTCTTGGGAATACCAGAACACCACCAGATGCGCGATCAGCAGCGGGATGCCAAATTCCTGGTTCAGCGCGGGGCCTACCAGCACGATCAACACGATATAAGCCGCCGTGACTGGCAACCCCATGCCAAGGATCAGGCTGGCCAGCAGCACAAACACCAGCGCCAGCGCCATGTTCCCGCCAGAAAGCGAGATCATCATGGATGAGAATTTCAGCCCCAGCCCGGTCAGGCCGACAACCCCAACGATGATCCCCGCCACCGCACAGGCCACGCTGACCGCCACCGCATTGCGCGCGCCCAGTTCCAACGCCTGCGCGATCAGGCGCAAGCCGCTGATTATTGCATCCTGCATCCGCTGCATTGTCAGGGGTTTGCCATTCTGCGGGTCCAGCACCATCAGCGTGAAACCCGCCCTGATCGCTGTTACCGCGATGACCGATATGATCGCCCAGAACCCCACCCGCGTGGGCGAGATATTGTTGACCAACAGATAGACCAGCACGACCAGCGGCACGATGAATTGCCAGCCCGCCGCCATCACCTGCCGCACGATGGGAAGCTCGGCGGCGGACATTCCCGTCATGCCCGCTTTCATCGCGACGATATGCACAAACAGATAGACTGTCCCAAGATACAGAATGGCCGGAAAGATCGAGACCATGACAATCTCGATATAAGGCACATTGGTATATTCCGAGATCAGAAACGCCCCCGCCCCCATCAAGGGCGGCGTGATCTGCCCCCCGGTCGAGGCTGCGGCCTCGATGCCGCCCGCCTCCTTGGGTTTGTAGCCAAGTTTTTTCATCAACGGGATGGTAAAGGCCCCCGTTGTCACCACATTGGCAATCGCCGAACCCGAGATGGACCCCATCCCGGCTGATGCGATGACAGCGGCTTTGGCAGGCCCGCCCGGTTTGCGCCCGGTCGCCGCAAAGGCCAGATCGATAAAGAACTTGCCCGCGCCGGTCACCTCCAGAAAGGCTCCGAACAGCACGAACATGAACACATAGGTCGCAGCCACCCCCAAAGGCAGGCCAAATATCCCCTCCTGCCCAAGATATAACTGCCCGACAACCCGCTCCACGCTGGCGCCGCGATGCGACAGGATGCCGGGCATCCAGTCGCCCAGCCAAGGCAGCGCGCCACGTGGTCCGGCCAGCGCATAAGCAATGGCGATCATCCCGATGATGGTCATGCCAAGGCCCACCACGCGGCGGCTGGCCTCCAGCACAGCGATGGTGGCGATGATCCCCATGATGATATCGGTCTGCGACCACCAGCCCGCGCGGCTGATGATGTCATCCAGAAAATAGAAGATGTAAAAGCCGCTCAGGAATGCGCCGGTCAGAAAAACCGCATCAACCAGCCAGCCGATCGTGCCACGCGGGCGGGTCGGGCCGCTGATCGGATAGATCAGAAAGGCCAGAAACAGCACAAAGCCCAGATGCGCGGAGCGTTGATAAAACAGCCCCAGCGTTTCAATCCCCGCCGTATACATCTGGAACAGCGACATGGTGATCGCCACGATCGTGACCATCCACAAAACCGGACGCGGCTGCACGCGATCAGCCGATTGCGCAATCAGCGGCAGGTCCGATGCGCCTTGTTGCGGGGCGGTCAGGTCTGGTTTCGGATCAGTCATGGTGATGTCCTGTCGGTAGAAATGGCCTGCTGGCCGGATCTGATTGAAGGGATCTGGCCCCCCCCGTCAGGGGCGGCTCATGGCATATCTGACTGAAGGCGCAAGGATACCCGGACGCCGGGGGCCATCGCGCTGAGGTTGAGGCTTTGCTGATCTGACCCCAAGATATGGCCGACATGTGGCGCACCAATCCGCAGGGTCAGGCCGCTGGCGTCCAGCGCCTCGTCGATACCGTCAATCCAGTATCCGCCGCCCTGTGCCGCCCTGAGGGTGCCACGCCCTGCAACTTCGCCCAGACCTGCGGCAAAGTCATGCAGATAGGATCGTGTCAGCACCATCTGTCCCTTGCGGTTCTCAAAACAGTCAGACACGGCGCCGCCTGTGACAGAATGCGCCCAGGACAAGCAAATCTCGGCCCCGTCATCAAAGGCAAGCTGGCCCAGGCGCAGCCCGTCGCGGGTTTCCACGACCAGTGCGTCCTTGGACCAGACAGGCACGGTGCCCAGCG
This sequence comes from Rhodobacterales bacterium, assembly GCA_047921315.1. GTDB lineage: Bacteria > Pseudomonadota > Alphaproteobacteria > Rhodobacterales > Rhodobacteraceae > Seohaeicola. The sequence goes on from JBLRWJ010000008.1 coordinate 50,847, forward strand.
TGATCAAAACCCAAAGGGCGGCCCCGCAGGACCGCCCGATGCCTGTGCCGGTCACGGACGCTGATGATCCTGAACCGCCGCGCCCACCTCTTCCAGATACCGCAGGGCACCGGGGTGGAAGGGGATCGGGGTGGAATCAACCGAGAATTCAATCTTGGTGTCATTGGCCGCAGGGTGGATCGCGATCAGCTCGGCCACGTTCTCATACATCGCTTTGGTGATGTTATAGGCCAGCTCCTCGTCCATATCGGCATGCACCACCAGAACGTTCGGGGTGGAAATCGTCAGAACCTCCGTATCCATGCCGTCATACATGCCCTGACGCAGCGTGTAGGGCGCAAATGTCGGCTCGGCCTCGCGGGCGGCGGCAATCTGGTCCTCGGACAGGGCCACCACAGAAATGCTGCGCGTGGCGGCAAGGTTCATGATCGACGATGTGGGCGGCCCCACACTCCAGAAACCGGCCACGATATCGCCGTCACGGATGGCATCGGCAGTTTCGTTGAAGTTCAGGCGCTGGGGCGAGAAATCATTATAGGTGATGCCGTTGGCATCAAGGATGATCTGCGCGCTCAGCTCGGTGCCCGACCCAGGTGCTCCGACAGACACGCGCTTGCCGCGCAGATCCTCAAGGCTGGTGATCCCGCTATCGGCAAGGGTCACAAGCTGCACGGCGTTGGGATAGATCGAGGCCAGCGCGCGCGCCTCGGATATCTGGCGCCCGTCAAAGGCCCCCGTGCCGGTAAAGGCCTGATAGACCGTATCGGCCAGCGCCAAGGCAAGGTCGCTGTCGCCGCGCTGGATCAGCGCCATGTTTTCCACCGATGCGCCGGTGACTTCCACGCTGGCGGAATAGCCATCGACATATTTTCCGATCACCTCGGCAAGGCCACCGCCATAGGGGTAATACACACCACCCGTGCCGCCCGTGGCGATGGACAGTTCCTGCGCCTGTGCAGCAGGCACAGCGGCAACAGCCAATGCGGCTGCAAATAGCATCTTTTTCATTTACTCTCTCCCGGTTGTGCGTCGCGTTGATCGCGCACTTGCCGTCGGAAAAGAACACTGTGACGCGGTGCGCGTCAACCTGATTTGGCGGTGCGCGCTGATGCCCGCCTGTTGCCCCGCCAATGACAGAGCGGCGCTTGCGCCCAAGATGGCCACCCCGTCATGGCAGGACGGGTGGGGCAGGGCAGGGCTGGTGCGGCAGGGCAGGTGGATCGAATCCGAGAATCAATGATCCACAACCTGAGGGTGATAAATGGCGTATTTAATGAATAGAAATGTGGCAACCACACCTCATTGACTACATTCCGCACAATACAGCGATATTGTTTCCAAAGCATCCCCTAATATACATGGCTAAATTGTGGTTTTTTGTTGAATTTATCTTGCAATCGCGCATATATAGTAGGGGTAACGACGATGAGCTTTGGATCACCTCTCACGCAGCCCTCACATGTCGCTCAGGGTTGCTTGGGGCAGTATAGACCGGAAAAAATACATGAACATCTTGAACCTATCGAAAATAGTATCGCATTCGCTGACTTCTGCTGCATTTTTCACGATTTCGGCGTCAACTGTGTTTGCTATGGGCGGACACTCTGCCCGGCCGGAAGAGGCAGCCCGGTTGAGCGCTGTTGTCGCACCGTCGCAAGGTGGGGCAGTGTCAGGCAATGTTGCCAGTGTTCCTGAAATTGATGCCTCCTCAGGCCTGCTTGCCATTGCGGCAGTTCTGGCTGTTGTGGCGTTCATGTGGGAACGCAAGCGCCGCCAGCGTGGCTGAACGGCAGCATCTATTGCAGAGTAAAGAACGCCGGGTCTGTAGCCCGGTGTTTTTTTATGCCAGCATCTATATAGATCTGCGTCGGGGCAGAGATGCTGCACCTAAGGCCAGCTTGAGGCGGAAATCAGGCGTTTATGTACGAAAGTATATGATTTAACTGGGTTATTTTCAGGTGCGCCCTGTCGATCACGGGATATATTCCCCGCAGCGTATCAAATCGCTATTTACGCCAATAAATAGAGTATTTTGATTGCGCGCCTGCATCATGTTGTACTTGGCATGTGGGCTTGGACAATGCCAGAAGCGCAGTAATGCAGCGGGTCAAGGTTGTCTGGGCGCTTGGCCCGTTCACTAACGGTCTGCCTTGCCACAGTTAAAGACCTCTGCATAACACGCGCCATCGCCGATATCCCCCGCCCGGCGGCACCGC
>JBLRWJ010000009.1:0-52835 GCA_047921315.1 Rhodobacterales bacterium
TTTTCTGGCCTTTGCCGATGCGCTGAACCGGGGCAACCATATCCGCGTGTCTGTCTTGCTGAACGCGCTGCCGCCCCGCGGGCGATGGGTGCTGGATGTATGGTGCTTTGCCATTGGCGCGGCGATTGCGTGGTATGTTGTCTGGTATGCGCGCAAATTCGTCTATTGGTCGTGGAAATTCAACGATATCAGTCAGGGGCAGGACCGGACCGCGCTGTGGATACCGCAATCGCTGATGCTGCTGGGCGCCGTGATCCTTGCGATTGCGCTGACGGACAACCTGATCTCGCTTCTGTTTCGCGGCAAATCCCGCATCACCCGTGACCCCGATGGTCACAGCCCTGCGGAGTAATCCCGATGGAAGATCTGTCAATCATCATCCTGTTTCTGTTCGTGCTGTTTGTCCTGCTGGGGTCCGGCGTCTGGGTTGGCCTTGCGCTGATGGGCGTGGCCTGGGTCGGGATGGAGCTGTTCACCACCCGGCCTGTCGGCGATGTCATGATGACCGTGCTCTGGCGCGCCTCATCCTCATGGACGCTGACCGCGCTGCCGCTATTCATCTGGATGGGCGAGATCCTGTTCCGCACCCGCCTGTCCGAGGATATGTTTCGCGGGCTGGCCCCGTGGATGGCGCGCCTGCCGGGCGGCTTGATGCATACCAATATCGCGGGCTGCACCGTCTTTGCCGCCGTATCCGGCAGCTCTGCCGCGACCCTGACCACCGTGGGCAAAATGTCGATCCCCGAATTGCGCAAACGCAACTACCCTGAGCGGATGATCATCGGCACGCTGGCAGGGGCCGCAACGCTGGGCCTGATGATCCCGCCCTCACTGACGCTGATTGTCTACGGCGTGACCATCAATGAAAGCATATCCAAGCTGTTTTTCGCCGGCGTCCTGCCGGGGCTGGTGCTGGCCACGATGTTCGCAGGCTATGTGGCGATCATGTCGCGCGTGTCGCGCGACTGGAACCCGGACCCCGAACCGCGACAGAGCTTTTCTGAAAAACTCGTCCGCTCGCGTTTTCTGATCCCGGTATTTGCGCTGATCGGGGTGGTGATCGGTTCCATGTATCTGGGCTATGCCACGGCCACCGAGGCGGCGGCGCTGGGCGTGATCGGTGCGCTGGTGCTGGCGGCGATCCAGGGCTCTTTGACATGGGCGACCTTCTCCCAATCGCTGATGGGGGCCACGCGCACCTCGGCGATGATCGCGCTGATCCTTGCGGGGGCTGCGTTTTTGTCCATGGCGATGGGCTTTACCGGCCTGCCGCGCGGGCTGGCTGATCTGATCGGCAGTTTCAACCTGACACGGTTCGAGCTGTTGATGGTGCTGCTGGTGTTCTACATCATCCTTGGCATGTTCCTTGACGGGATCTCCTCCGTGGTGCTGACCATGGCCGTGGTCGAACCGATGGTGCGCGAGGCCGGGATTGACCTGATCTGGTTTGGCATCTTCGTGGTGGTCGTGGTTGAAATGGCCCAGATCACGCCGCCGATCGGGTTCAACCTGTTCGTGCTGCAAGGCATGACGGATCACGAGATGGGCTATATCGCGCGCGCCGCCTTTCCGATGTTCCTGATCATGGTGGTGATGGTGTTCGTGCTGATCTTTGTCCCGGAACTGGCGACATGGCTGCCCGATAATGTCCGGCAGGGGCCGGGGCGATAACATGCTGAAACATCCGCTATCGGCCATTGCCCGCCATGCGCGGCTTGCCCTGGCCGCGGGGTTGCTGGCTGGCCTGACCCTGCCGGATGTTGCCGCCGTGATCCGGCCATGGTTGCCGCATCTGGTGGCATTTTTACTGTTTCTGACCGCCTTTCGCATCGGGCTGCGCCAAGCCGCCGGATCACTGGCCGAGGCGCGTTCCGGCGCGCTGCTGGTCACGGTCTTTCAGCTTGTGCTGCCCCTCACTGCGCTGGTGGTTTTCTGGGCGCTGGGCCTGCACATAACCCTTTTTGCCCTTGCGGTGATGCTGATGCTGACCGCCCCCGGCGTATCGGGTGCCCCGGCCTTTGCCGCCTTGCTGGGGCGTGATCCTGCCCCCGCCATGCGCCTGCTGGTGATCGGGGTCGCGGTCTTTCCCCTGACCGTTCTGCCCATTCTCTGGGCCACGCCTACATTGGGGGATATGGCCGATGTCCTGGCCGCAGCCGCGCGGTTGCTGGCGGTGATCACCATCGCCTCGGTCGCGGGCTTTGCCCTGCGCCGCGTCTTTCCCGAACCGGACCTGCAGCAGGTGGACGGGTTGAATACATGTGTGCTTTTCGTCATCGTGATCGGGCTGATGGCCGCTGTCGGGCCTGCCTTGCGCAACGATCCGGTTTTGGTGCTGAAATGGCTGGCGGGCGTCTGCGCTGTGAATTTCGGGCTGCAGATCCTATGTTTCTACGTCATGCGGGCGCTGGGCCATGCGGCGCCCGTTGGCCCCTCGATCATTGCGGGCAACCGCAATGTCGCACTGTTCCTGCTGGCGCTGCCTGCAGCCACAACCGATCCGTTGTTGATATTCATCGGTGTGTATCAAGTGCCCATGTTCCTGACCCCGATCGCGATGCATTGGCTCTATGCTCCGCGCCCTGACCCCAAGGCGGCTTACTGACCCTATGACCCATTCTGCTCTCCAAAGCCCTGACAGCTTTCCGCGTATCGCCCCTGTCGGTATCGCGGGCCTTCTGGTCAGCTTTGCCGACAGGCTGAGCGAGCCTGCCAATCGCGCCGCGCTGGCCTTTCGCGCCGCCATCGAGGCCGCACCGCTGGACGGGATTGAGGATGTCTCGACCTCGCTCACCTCAACCTTTATCCGCTTCGATCCGTTGCATCTGGACCATGACCGCCTGACCGCGCATCTGAAAGAACTGCTCGGCGCACAGGATTGGAGCCGCGCCGCATTGCCCGGCGGGCGGCGGCATTTCCGCATCCCTTGCGTGTTCGGCACCGATCTGGCCCCGCAATTCAATGAGGCGGCCCAAGCCGCAGGCCTCAGCCCTGAGGCCGCGATCGCAAGCCTGACATCCGCGCGCCCCCGCGTGCTGACCATCGGCTTCGCCCCCGGCCAGCCCTATACCGGCGAATTGCCCGCCATATGGGATATCCCGCGCCAAACCGCCCTGACCCCGCATGTGCCCCAAGGCGCATTGGTCGTGGCGATCCGGCAGTTGATCATCTTTTCCGCCCCCACCCAGACCGGCTGGCGCCATATCGGCCAAACGGCCTTTCGCTGCTTTCGCCCGGAATCCGACACCCCCTTTGCCCTGCGCCCCGGCGATGAAATCTCGCTGCGCGCGATAACCCCGGCCGCGTTGGAGCGTATCCGCAGCGATGACAAAACCGGTCAGGGCGGCGCCGATATCGAGGTGATCGCATGAGCCGGACCCTGATCATCCATCGCGCCGGCCCCCAAGTCACGGTGCAGGACAAGGGCCGCCCCGGCTTGCTGGGCCAAGGGGTGTCCCAAGGTGGTGCCGCCGATCCCGTCGCCTTGGCCGAGGGGGCGGCATTGTTGCGCCAGTCCACGGAACTGGCGGCGCTGGAAATGGCGGGCATGGGCGGCAGCTTTGCGGTCACGCAGGATACCCGCATCGCGCTGACAGGCGCGCCCATGGCCGTCAGTATCGATGGGCAGAGCTTGGCGTGGAACGCCAGCCACCTGCTGCCCGCAGGGGCGCGGCTTGACATCGGCGCGGCCACGCGTGGCATCTACGGCTATCTGCATCTGGGCGGCGGTATCGCCACAGATCCGGTGCTGGGCGCGCGCGCCGCGCATCTGGCGGCGGGCATTGGCAAAGCCTTGGCACAGGGTGATAAACTGCCGCTGGGCGAAGATCCCCGCGCTGAGATTGGCCTGACGCTGGACCCCGAACCGCGCTTTTCCGGGGGCACCCTGCGCATGACCCGCTCCCTGCAAACCGGGCTTTTTGACGCCGCGATGCTGGACCGCTTCCAGTCCACCACCTTTGCCCGCGATGCGCGTGGCAACCGGATGGGCGCGCGGCTGGAATTTGACGGCGCGCCCTTCGCGGCCTCCGGCCAGCTGAGCATCCTGTCCGAGGTGATCGTGCCCGGCGATATCCAGATGACAGGCGACGGCACGCCCTTCGTGCTGCTGCCAGAATGCCAGACCACGGGCGGCTATCCCCGCATCGGCACGGTCATCCCCGCCGACTTGCCCCGCGTTGCACAGGCTGGCCCCGGTGTGGCGCTGCGCTTTGCGGTGATCGATCTGGCCGAGGCGGTCGAGATCCACCGCCGCCATATCGCCGCATTGGCAAAACTGACATCCGCCCCGCGCCCCTTGCTGCGCCGCCCGCAGGATATCCCTGATCTGCTATCCTATCAGCTGATCAGCGGTGTCGTATCGGCCCGGCCCGAAAGCAGCGATGCATAAAGTGGTAAACACAGCCATGAACAAGGAGACTGCCCGATGACCCCAAGCGTCGATCTGAATGCCGATATGGGCGAAAGCTTTGGTGCATGGCGCATGGGCGATGATGCCAGCCTGCTCGATATTGTCACCTCGGCCAATGTGGCCTGCGGCTTTCATGCGGGTGATCCCGATGTCATGATGAAAACGATGCAACTGGCCCTGCGCAAAGGCGTCGGCATCGGCGCACATCCCGGCTATGGCGATCTGCAGGGCTTTGGCCGCCACAGGATGCAGGTGCCGCATGGGACTTTGCAAAACCAGATCCGCTATCAACTTGGCGCGGCGCAGGCCATGGCGCGGGCGGCAGGCGGCACAGTGCGCCATCTCAAACTGCATGGCGCCCTCGCCAATACAGCTGCCGAGGATTTCACCCTCGCCACGGCCTGCTACGAGGCGGCGCTCTCTGTCGCCCCAGACATCGCGATCATGGTGCTGGCCGCAACCGAACAACACGCCGCCGCCAAGGCGCTGGGCTGCAAATTTGCCTGTGAGATTTTCGCGGATCGTGCCTATAACGATGACGCCACGCTGGTTGACCGCTCCATACCCGGTGCGGTGATCCATGATGCCGCACTGGCCGGCAAACGCATCACCGATATGGTGCTGCGCCGCGCCATTATCACGGCAAACGGGCATGAAATCCCCACCCGGATCGACACGATCTGCCTGCATGGGGATACGCCCGAAGCTGTCGATATCGCGCGCGCCGTGCGCAGCACACTTGAGGCGGCTGGCGTCCGCCTTGCCCGGTTCCCGGTGTGACTGACTATATCACAGGTGACCGCAGCGCCTGCTTCTTCTTGCCTTAAATATCCATAAAGCTGCCCGCTCAGCCCGCGAAAGGGTCGGATGGATAGCTGACGCCCGCCAGATAAAGACCATGCGGCGGGCACACAGGGCCGCAAGCCGCGCGGTCTCGCGCCGCCAGAGCCTTGCGCACCTGATCGGCGGACCACTGCCCCGATCCCACACGCTCCAACGTGCCGACAATGCTGCGGACCTGATTATGCATGAAGGATCGCGCGTTCAGGCGAAACTGCAACTCCGGCCCGGACAGCCCCTCGACCCGCTCGATCTCAATGGCATCCAGCGTTTTGACCGGGCTGGCGGACTGGCACATGCTGCTGCGAAACGTGGTGAAATCATGCAGCCCCACCAGATGCGCCGCCCCGGCGCGCATCGCCGCGATATCCAGTTCGCGCGGAACCTGCCAGACCAACCCGGCCTCATGCGTTGCAGGGGCACGCCGCATCAGCAGGCGGAACAGGTAACGCCGCTCGATCGCGCTGAACCGTGCGTGCCAGTCATCGCTGACGCGGGCAGCATCCACAATGGCCACCGGTTGCGGTTTGAGGTGAAAGTTCAAAGCCTCGGACAAACGGAACGCATCCCAATCCCGCGACAGGTCGCAATGCGCCACCTGCGCCAATGCATGCACGCCCGCATCGGTGCGCCCGGCGGCGGCAATCCGGTGGGGTCCCGGCTCCAGCCGCGCCAGCGCCGCCTCGACTGCGGCCTGAACCGAAGGCTGATCCGCCTGCGCCTGCCATCCGGCAAAGGGCGCGCCATGGTATTCGATCTTGAGTGCATATCTGGGCATGCCACGCACATAGAGGAATTCCTGCGCCCGCTCAATCCATCCGCGCAACCCACCGATACGGCAGTGGGCAAGGCGCGGTCGGACGCCTCCGGCGGGGATATTTCAGGCAAGAAGAAACAGGCGCGTCTTGCCTCTGGCGATCCGGGGGCGGCATGCCTATCTTGGCGGCAGGCTGGCAAAGAGGCAGGGTTTTGATACTTACAGATCTCGCGGAGGGGATAACGCGGCGGGTCGAGGGGCTGGGCGATACCCTGTCTGAAACCTTCCTTGAGCCGGTGATCCGCCTTGGCGTCACGGGGCTGGCGCGGTCGGGCAAGACCGTTTTCATCACATCTCTTGTGGCGAACCTGATGGAGCGGGCGCGGATGGGCCAGCTTGTGGCGCAGGCCGAGGGGCGCATTCAGGCGGCCTATCTGCAACCACAGCCCGATGATACATTGCCGCGCTTTGACTATGAGGCGCATCTGGCCGCCCTGACCGCCGCCGCGCCGCATTGGCCCGACAGCACCCGGACGGTCTCGGAGTTGCGGCTATCGCTGCGCGTGCGGCCAAACGGCTTGCTGTCGGGCCTGTCTGGTCCGCGGACGCTGCATCTGGATATTGTGGATTATCCGGGCGAGTGGCTGCTGGATCTTGGCTTGCTTGACAAAAGCTATGATCAGTGGTCGCGCGAGGTGATGGCGCGGCTTGCGCACAGGCCTGAGGCGGCGGCGTTTTTGGCGCAGCTTGCAACCGTCGATCCCGCCGCTGCGCATGACGAACCGCAGGCGCAGGATCTGGCGCGGCGGTTTACCGGATATCTGGCGGCGGCGCGGGTGGCGGGCTTTTATGATTGTACGCCCGGGCGATTTGTGCTGCCCGGCGATCTGGCCGGATCACCGGTGCTGACCTTTGCGCCGCTTCCGGGCGATGCGCAGGGCGGGCGCAAATCGCTGCACCGTGAGATGGCGCGCCGCTTCGAGGCTTATAAGGCACAGGTCGTCAAACCTTTTTTCCGCGATCATTTCGCCCGGATTGACCGGCAGGTCGTTCTTGTGGACGCATTGGGCGCCATCCACAAAGGGCCACAGGCGGTTGAGGATATGCGCCAGGCGATGGCAGAAACGCTGGGGGCCTTTCGCCCCGGTGGCAACGCTTTTTTGTCGCGGCTGTTGCGCGGCAGGCGGGTGGAAAGGATCCTGTTCGCCGCGACCAAGGCTGACCATCTGCATCATATCCAGCACCCGCGGCTCAGCGCGATCATGCAGGCCTTGACCCGCGAGGCGCGCAGCCGCGCCGATTTCGCCGGGGCGCAGACCGCCGCCATGTCTATCGCGGCGCTGCGGGCCACGGTGGAGGAGACGGTGCACCATGACGGTCATCCTCTGGAGTGCGTCCGTGGCACCTTGCTGGAGACCGGCAAGCAGGCCGCCTTCTATCCCGGCGAACTGCCCGAAGATCCGAACCGCCTGCTTGGGCCGGCCCGCGATGGGGCGCAGCGTTGGCTGGATGCGGATTATCAGGTGATGAATTTCGCGCCCGCCCCGTTGCGTCTGAAACCGGGGGAAGGCCCGCCGCATATCCGGATGGACCGCGCCGCCCAGTTTCTGATCGGGGATCGGTTATGATCCGGGGGGCTGGCCCCACTGATGCGGGTGCTGTGGGCGCGATCCTGTCGCAATTCATTGACCTGACAGACTGGATGCCACGGCTTTATTCACGCGCGCAGGAATTGGGTTTTGCCGGCACCATGATTGATCGCGGCTGGGTTACCGTGGCCGAGCCCGCGGGCGAGGGCAGCGGGATCGCGGGGTTTCTGGCGATGGATAACGGGTTCATCCATGCGCTTTATGTCGCGTCCGACTGGTGCGGTCAGGGGGTGGGGCAATGCCTGCTGGATCACGCCAAGGCCCGGTCATCGCGGTTGGAGTTGCGCACATTTCAACATAACCACGCGGCGCAACGGTTCTATATTCGCGCCGGATTCCAAGTGGTTGAGCATGGCGATGGCGCGGATAATGACGAAGGTCTGCCAGATGTCCGGATGATATGGGAAAGGAGCGTGCCATGACCGAACGCGGACCCGGCAACAGGGCGAAAGGCCCCGTTTTGATCGCGTTTGACGACAGGCCCGCCGCTGGCCCCGATCAGGCGCCGCCGGTACCTGATGCCGATGCCCCCCCCCAACAGCCCCAAGGCCGCGCGATGCAGCAGATGGCGCAGCTGGCTGCGCGCCCTGCATCGCCGCTGGCGCGGTGGTTCTGGGGGCTGTTGCTGAGCTTGCTGGGCATTGGTCTATCTGTTGCGGCGTGGGATTTTGTGACTGGCCTGCTGAGCCGCGCGCCTTTGCTGGGCTATGCGGTAAGCGCCGTTGCCGTGGCGCTTTTGCTGGTTTTTCTGGCCATCGCCTTGCGCGAGGGGGCGGCCTTTGCCCGGCTGGGGCGGATCGACCGGCTGAACCACGCCGCCCGCGAGGCGCTGAGCGCCGAGGATCTGCTGGCCGCGAAAGCCGTGGTTGATAAGCTGGATGCGCTTTATCGCGGGCGCGCCGGGTTGGAGTGGGGCCGCGCGCGGCTGGCCGAGCGGCGGGCCGATCAGTTTGATGCTTCCGGTTTGCTGGCATTGGCCGAGACCGAGCTTCTGGCACCGCTGGATGCGGCCGCGCGGCGCGAGGTGGAAGCCGCCGCGCGGCAGGTCGCCACGGTGACGGCACTGGTGCCCATCGCCCTGGCCGATGTGGTGGCGGCGCTGACGGCCAATCTGCGGATGATCCGGCGCATTGCAGAGCTTTATGGCGGCCGCGCTGGCACTTTGGGCAGTTGGCGGCTGACACGGGCAGTTCTGACCCATCTGGTTGCAACCGGCGCTGTGGCGATCGGGGATGACATGATCGGATCGCTGGCGGGGGGCGGGATGCTGTCCAAACTGTCGCGGCGCTTTGGCGAGGGGGTTGTCAACGGCGCGTTGACAGCGCGGGTCGGCTTGGCCGCGATCGAAGTGTGCCGCCCGCTTCCCTTCATCCAGCAGCGCCGCCCATCGGTGTCCGGCATGGTCAAACAGGCGCTTGCCGGCCTGTTCGGGCAGGGTGGGGCGGGCGCCTCCAAGAGTTAGCGGGATTGTTGAGAATATGAAATTTTGCCCTGTGGATATGTGGATAACTCTGGTATAGCGACAGGAAATCATAACTTCTGCCCCTAGGGTCAGCCCCTTGTTCGCATGATCAGAACAAACGCGGGATACCGCTTGGCCCCGTTTCACGGTCTGCCACACCCATGCGCAGCCCGCGCCCGATGCGATGCGCCAGGGCGGACCAGGCTGCCGCTGTTTCAGCATCAAGCTGCCGGTGCAACACGCCGTCAAACAGCGCGAGCCAAGTGTCGAACTGTGCGGCGCGCACATCCCCGGCCTGCACATGGACACGCTGCGGATTGCCATCATAGGCCCGTTCAAACAAGATCGCATTGGCCCAGAACCGGATGATCTTTTCCTCATGCGCGGGCCAGTCGGTCACATGCGCGGCAAACACCGGGCCAAGGCCGGGATGCTGCCGGACAAGGGCGTAAAACGCTGTCACCACGGCCGCGATCTGCGGGCGGGTGATGTCAAATCTTGGGGGAATGGCCGGTGGGGATGCTTTGGTATCAGTCATGGCGCAGACCATGCCCGTTGGGGGGCGCCACGGCAAGCGGTGCACTGTCGCCTCCGCAAGATGACGTCCCGGCACCGCATATGCTGCAACACCGGCGCGGTCTGATCCGTGGCCGGTACGGGTCACGTCATCATGTTCACGATAACTCATATCATCCTCCTTTTTGTCGGTGCATGAGGCAGGGTAACGCCTGCGCGCCCGATTTGCGCCATCACGATCGGATCGCCCCGGATACCGGCATCAAATGGCTGAAACCTTGGGCGGGGGCTGGCAAAGAAACACTGCTTTCGCCCCGGGTCCCTGAAGCGCCATGATTTGTGCACAGAATCTGGCGTTGATCCCGCCTCTGGACGCTTGCTCCCGTGCGGCCTATAACGCGGCCTATGTTTAAGGTAGTTGCGATCATTCAGCGAATTACCGGCCCGGCGCCCTGATCCTTGTGCAAGGATCCACAGGCCGCCGGGACAAGGCGCATGGACAGCCGCGCCGCCTCCATCCCATGTGATCATTCGTTGACTGAAGGACGCCCCCGATGAGCGCCGATTCTACCCAAAACCAAGACGCCGCGACACAGGATTACAAATCCACGTTGAACCTGCCGCGCACCGAATTTCCGATGCGCGCGGGCCTGCCGCAGCGCGAGCCTGACTGGCTGGCCCGCTGGGAGCGGATCGGCATTTATGACCGCCTGCGCGACAAGGCCAGAACATCCGCACGCCAGCCTTTCACGCTGCATGATGGCCCGCCTTACGCCAACGGGCATCTGCATATCGGGCATGCGCTGAACAAGACAATCAAGGACATGATCGTGCGCAGCCATCAGATGATGGGCTTTGATGCGCGCTATGTGCCGGGATGGGATTGCCACGGCCTGCCCATCGAATGGAAGATCGAAGAGCAGTATCGCGCCAAGGGGCTGGACAAGGATTCAGTGCCGGTGGTCGATTTCCGTCAGGAATGCCGCAAATTTGCCGCCGGATGGGTGGATATCCAGCGGCAGGAATTCAAGCGCCTTGGCGTGACCGGCAACTGGGCCGATCCCTACCTGACGATGGATTTCCACGCCGAGGCGGTGATCGCGGCAGAGTTTCAGAAGTTCCTGATGACGGGCACGCTCTATCAGGGGTCCAAGCCGGTGATGTGGTCTCCGGTCGAAAAGACCGCGCTGGCCGAGGCCGAGATCGAATATCACGAGCATAAAAGCCACACGGTCTGGGTGCCGTTCAAGGCGCGCGCGGTCAAGGCGGACGGGGGGCAGATCGCCCCTGATCTGCTGGGCGCGCGCGTGGTGATCTGGACCACAACACCGTGGACGATCCCGTCCAACAAGGCCATCGCCTATAATCCCAAACTGACCTACGGGCTGTACCATGTTGACGGCGTGCAAGAAGAAAGCTGGACAAGCATCGGGGATCTTTACCTTTTTGCCGATGCGCTGGCCGAAGAATGCCTGACCAAATCCCGCGTCACCGCGCATACGCGCATCCGCACGGTGGAGGCGGCAGAGTTCGAGGGCATGATCTGTGACCACCCGTTCCACGGGATCGCGGGCGCGGATGGTTTTTGGGATTACGATGTGCCAATGATTGACGGTGACCATGTCACGGATGAGGCGGGCACAGGTTTCGTGCACACCGCCCCCAGCCACGGCGCGGATGACTTTGACTGCTTTGTCAAACGCGGCTGGATGGACCGGATGACCCATAATGTCGGCGAAGAATCCGAATTCCTGCCGCATGTGCCGTTCTTTGCAGGCCTGCGGGTGCTGGATCACAAGGGCAAAGAGGGCAAAGCCAACACCGCCGTGATCGCCAAACTGGTCGAGGCCAAGGGCCTGATCGCGCGCGGGCAGCTCAAACATTCCTACCCGCATTCATGGCGCTCCAAGGCGCCGGTGATCTTCCGCAACACGCCGCAATGGTTTGCCGCGATTGATAAACCTGTTGGCGATGGTCAGGATGATTACGGCACCACGATCCGGGACCGGGCGCTGACCTCTATCGACAAACTGGTAAAATGGACACCGCCCTCAGGCCGCAACCGCCTGCATGCGATGATCGAGGCACGCCCCGATTGGGTGCTGTCGCGGCAGCGGGCTTGGGGCGTGCCGCTGACCTGCTTTACAAAGGTGGGCGCGCTGCCGACCGATCCTGATTTCCTGCTGCGCAATGAAGCCGTCAACGCCCGCATTCTTGCCGCTTTCGAGGCCGAGGGCGCGGATGCATGGTATCAGGACGGTGCGAAAGAACGGTTCCTGTCCGGCATTGTGAACCCGGATGACTGGACCAAGGTGGATGACATTCTGGATGTCTGGTTCGATTCCGGCTCAACCCATGCCTTTGTGCTGCGCGACCGCGCGGATGGGACGGCGGATGGTATCGCGGATGTCTATATGGAAGGCACCGACCAGCATCGCGGCTGGTTCCATTCCTCTCTGTTGCAGGCCTGTGGCACGCTGGGCCGCGCGCCTTACCGCAATGTGGTGACGCATGGCTTTACCCTGGACGAGAAGGGCAACAAGATGTCCAAGTCCTTGGGCAATACCATCGCGCCCGAACAGGTGATCAAGCAATATGGCGCGGATATTCTGCGGCTGTGGGTGGCGCAGGCGGATTATACGGCGGATCAGCGGATCGGGCCGGAAATCCTGAAAGGCACCGCCGATGGCTATCGCCGCTTGCGCAACACGATGCGCTTTTTGCTGGGCTCTCTGGCTGATTTCAGCGAGGCGGACCGTGTGGAGCCTGCCGATATGCCGGAGCTGGAACGCTGGGTGCTGCACCGTCTGGCGGAACTGGATCAACGCGTGCGCACGGGCTATGCCGCGTTTGATTTCCAGGGCGTGTTTCAGGCCGTATTCAATTTTGCCACGGTGGATCTGTCGGCCTTCTACTTCGATATCCGCAAGGACGCGCTGTATTGCGATGGCGACACAGCCCGCCGCCGCGCCGCGCGCACGGTGCTTGATATCCTGTTCCACCGCCTGACAACATGGCTGGCCCCGGTGCTGGTGTTCACCATGGAAGAGGTCTGGCTGGAACGGTTCCCCGGCAATGACAGCTCGGTCCATTTGCAGGATATCCCAGAAACGCCCGCTTCATGGCTGGATGCGGATCTGGCTGCCAAATGGGCGCGTGTGCGCGCCGTGCGCCGCGTGGTCACCGCCGCGCTGGAGGTTGAGCGCACCGCCAAAGTCATCGGGGCCAGCCTTGAGGCTGCGCCGGTTGTATATCTGGGCGATGCGGACCTGATGGAATTGCTGGGATCGGTCGCGTTTGAGGATGTTTGCATCACCTCGGCCATCGGGCTGAGCGTGGAGGAGGCCCCGCTGGACGCGTTCCGTCTGGCCGATGTGCCGGGCGTTGCAGTGACGTTCCGCAAGGCGGATGGTGAGAAATGCGGACGTTGCTGGAAAATTCTGCCCGATGTCAGCACAGCGGAACATAAAGCTGTCTGCCCCCGCTGCAGCGTTGCCCTGACCGCGTGATCGCGGCCCCTGAGGTGGGCGTGGTGCATGGATATTTAAGGCAAGAAGAAGCAGAAGGGGGCGCAGAGTGGCGCCCCCTGTTTTATTCGGTAATGTCAATTGGGCGGCAGATGTGAGGCGTTCTGTTGGGTGTTTTGGTTGAGAAAAGCCAATATGGGACTGTGTCAGTCCGGCACGCGATTGGGCAGAAGCTGCTGTATGATCCCTGCAAAAATCAGGTAGACCGATGTCAGCACCAGCCCCCAATGCGCCCAGCTTGCCGGGTGGAAATCCACCCAAGCGGCCCAACCGGCAAAGAAGGTCCAGGCCAGCGCAACTGGCAGTGACAGGCTGCGCCAGCGTTCCGTGCGGACCGGATGGATGAATTTGAGCGGCAGGAACATCGCCACTGCCAGCAAGGTTACGAGAACCAGAATAACCCAGAAATCCGGTGAGAGCGCGAATAGCACCAGCACCAGCATATTCCAGCAGCCGGGAAATCCCGAGAAGGAGTTGTCTTTTGTTTTCATGCGCGTATCGGCGAAATACATCGCACTTGCAAAGGTGATGACAATGATGGCGAACCAGCCGGTCCAGCCGGGCAACAGCCCTGATTTGAACAGCGCAAAGGCGGGGATGAAAACATAAGTTAGATAATCGATGATCAGGTCCAAAAGCACGCCGTCAAATTCGCCGGCATGTTTCTTGACCTCATATTTACGCGCCAATGGTCCATCAACGCCGTCCACGGCAAAGGCCACGACAAGCCACAGGAACATCATGCTCCAATCGCTATCGGCGGCGGCCAGCATGGCCAGCATTGCAAAAACCGCGCCCGTTGCGGTGAAAAGATGCACGGCAAGCCCTTTGAGACGCGGATTCATAGCGCCCCTCCGATGCGGGATGCCGAGCGGGGGTGGCTGGCCTCGTAGACTTGCATCAGCCGTGCTGTGTCTACCGCTGTGTAGGCCTGTGTGGTCGAGAGCGAGGCATGGCCCAGCAAGTCCTGAATGGCGCGCAAATCGCCGCCTGCGTTCAACAGATGCGTGGCAAAGCTGTGGCGCATCGCATGTGGGGTGGCGCTGGCGGGCAGGCCCAGTTGCATGCGGGCCTGCTCCATCACTTTCTGGATCGCACGCGGATTGAGAGGGCCACCGCGTACCCCGCGAAACAGCGGTTGATCTGTTCCAAGCGGATGCGGGCACAGGCTGGCATAGCGGCGCACCGCCTCGCGCGCGGCGGGGATCACGGGCACCACGCGTTCCTTGCCGCCCTTGCCGATAATCCGCAACACGGGGGGCAGCGGCTGATCCGCCCCGGTCAGCGCCAACGCCTCGGATATGCGTAGCCCGCAACCGTAAAGCACTGTCACCACGGCCATATCGCGCGCGGCCACCCAATCCTGGCGTGCCTGTAATTCGACCCGGTCGATCATGGCGCGCGCTGCATCTTCGGCCAGCGGGCGGGGCAGTTTGCGTTGGAATTTCGGCGAGCGGGTCGACAACACCGCCGTTGGTTCAAAGCCTTCGCGCGTGGCAAGCCAGCGATAAAAGGATTTCACCGCGGATAGTTTGCGCGCCAGGGACCGCGCCGCGATGTCATCACCGCGCATCCGCGCCATCCATGCACGCATATCGGACACGGTGATACGCGACAGCGCCGCCAGCCCTTGGGGCGCGCCGGAATGGGCGGCCATGAAGGCCATGAAATCAAGCACATCGCGGCGGTATGCCTCGAGAGTATTGTTCGCAGCGCCGCGCAGGGTTTTCTGCCCGTCCAGCCAAGCGTTCAGCGCCGCAGTTGCTGCAGGGGAAATCAGGCTCATGACAGCCAGCGGCGCATCGACCGTTCGAATACACCAGCAAAAAAGGCCAGCAGATCAACGCCCTGACTGGGGTTGAACTGATGCGGATCTTCCGCCCCCAGCACCAGCATACCCGGCAGGCGGCCTGCGCCGAAATCCAGCCGCAAGCACGCCTCGGAGCGGATCCATCCGGCCTTTTCACCGTAGATGGCGGGGCTGCCCTCTTGCATCTGCCGCAGGGAGACCTGACGCTGGGGGGCATCGCGCCCCGCGCTCAGGTAATCGCTGACAAAACCGGGCTGGGCCACGCGCAACACATCATCCAGCCGCTGCACCACCTGATCCTGATCATTCTGCACGGTTTCCAGCACCAGCCGGATGCAATCAACGCGCAGGATTTCGGCCACCGGGCCGCCAAGATCGCGCAAGAACACCTCAAATTCCATCGGGTCCAGCATGCGCAGGATGGCGCGGTGCACCTGATTGGTGCCGGCCAGATTGTCATAGGCCGCTGCGATTACGCTGCGATGCGTATCCTCCAGCCGGTCCAGCCGCGCCTCCAGCCGTTCCATCGCGATACCGCGCAGGTCGATGATATTGGCCCCCATCATCCGCTCATTCGCGGCGATCAGGGCGCGCATCAGATCGCGATCTTCAAGGATCACATCGGGTTGCGCCATGATCTTGTCACGCAGGGCGCTGTCCATTCCGGGTTTCGTGCTCATGCCTGCCTCAGGTCGTTTATTGATTGCGACACTTATAGCACGGGGTCAGAGGATTTTCTGCCCCGTTTTTTCCCAATCTTTCATAAAGGTCTCAAGCCCCTTGTCGGTCAGCGGGTGGCTTGCCAGTTTCTTGATCACATCGGGCGGTGCGGTCATCACATCGGCCCCGATGCGCGCACAATCCAGCACATGATTCACCGTGCGGATCGAGGCGGCCAGAATCTCGGTCTCGAAGCCGTAATTGTCATAGATGGTGCGGATATCCTCGATCAAGTCCATCCCATCAAGGTTGATGTCATCCAGCCGTCCGATGAAGGGGCTGATAAAGCTGGCCCCCGCCTTGGCGGCCAAAAGCGCCTGATTGGCGCTGAAGCACAGCGTCACATTCACCATGAAACCATCGCCTGACAGCACTTTGCAGGCTTTCAGCCCGTCCCATGTCAGCGGCAGCTTGACAGCGATATTGGGCGCGATCGCGGCCAGTTTGCGGCCCTCGGCAATCATCGCGGCCGCCTCCAGCGCCACAACCTCGGCGCTGACAGGGCCATCGACCAATTCGGCAATCTCCCGCGTGACCTCAAGGATATCGCGCCCGGATTTCAGGATCAGCGACGGGTTGGTGGTGACACCATCCACCATCCCCAGATCGTTCAATTCAGCAATCGCATCAATTTCGGCTGTATCAACAAAGAACTTCATAACGCTTCCCTCGGGGCTTGGCCTTTCGTTGTCTTGGCTTTACCCCATAGTGCAGAACCCCGAAACCCCTTTCACCGAAAGCGGCACCCCGTTGAGCGATTTCTACCACCATGGCGAGTTGATCGCGGTGCTGACCACGCAGCCGCTGGACCGTTTGCTGGATTACCGCGCGCCGGAAGGGGGCTGCCATGCCGGGGCCTTTGTCGAGGTGCCGCTGGGCCCGCGCAAGGTGCTGGGGGTGGTCTGGGGGCCGGGCAAGGGGGATTTTGACCCCGCCAAGCTGCGCCATGCCACCCGCGTGCTGGATGTGGCCCCGCTGCGCGAGGAGATGCAGGATTTCCTGACGCGGGCTGCCGATTACACGATGACGCCATTATCCGCGATGCTGCGGCTGGCCACCCGCGCGCCGGGCTTGGGTGATCCGCCAACGATGCGGCGGATCTACCGGCTGGGGCAGGGGGTGCCCGACCGGATGACGCCTGCGCGCGGTCGCGTGCTGGAGGTGCTGCGCGCCTATGGCGGGCTGGCCTTTACCCTGCGCGAGCTGGCTGACATGGCGGGCGTCTCCGTAGGTGTGATCAAAGGTTTGGCGCAACAAGGCGCTGTGCAGGAAGAAGACAGCCCCCGCGATCTGCCCTTTGCGCGGCTTGATCCGGCCCATGGGGGCAAGGTGTTGAACGCGGATCAGGCGGCAGGCGCGGAGGCCTTGCGCGCCGCCATGGCGCAGCGCGCCTATGGCACGACCTTGCTGCGCGGTGTCACCGGATCGGGCAAGACCGAGGTCTATCTTGAAGCGGTCGCCGAAGCTCTGCGCCAGGGGCGGCAGGCGCTGGTCCTGTTGCCCGAGATCGCCCTGACAGCCGAGTTTCTGACGCGGGTGGAGGGGCGTTTTGGCGCGCGTCCGGCGGAATGGCATTCCGGCGTGACTGTCACGGAACGCCGCCGCATCTGGCGGATGGTGGCCGAGGGGGGCGCGCAACTGGTGGTGGGGGCGCGTTCCGCGCTGTTCCTGCCTTACCGCGAACTGGGTCTGATCGTGGTGGATGAGGAGCATGACACCTCCTACAAACAGGAAGACGGCGTGCTTTATAATGCCCGCGATATGGCGGTGCTGCGCGCCGCGATCTGCGGGGCGCGGGTGGTGCTGGCCTCGGCCACGCCCAGCCTTGAAAGCTGGACCAATGCGGAGGCGGGCAAATACGACAAGCTGGTGCTGACAAGCCGTTTCGGCGCGGCGGTCCTGCCGGAGATGCGTGCCATTGATATGCGGGCAGAAAGCCTGCCGACCAACCGCTGGATTTCGCCCAGCTTGCAGGCGGCGGTCACGCAGCGGATCGGGCTGGGCGAACAGGCGCTCTTGTTCATCAACAGGCGCGGCTATGCGCCCACCACGGTGTGCCGCGCCTGCGGGCATCAGATCGGCTGTGATCATTGCGATGCGCGGATGGTGGAGCATCGTTTCCTCAAACGCCTTGTCTGTCATCAATGCGGTGAGACAAAACCGATGCCCGAGGCCTGCCCCGCCTGCGGTGTCGCGGGCAAGCTGGCGCCGGTGGGGCCGGGGGTGGAGCGGCTGACCGAAGAGGCGCAGGCGCTGTTTCCGGAGGCGCGCGTGGCCACCCTGTCCTCGGATATGTATACCAGCGCAAGGGCGCTGAAAGCCGAGATCGAGGGGATCGCGGCAGGCAGTGCAGACATTATTATCGGCACGCAACTGGTGGCCAAGGGGCATAATTTTCCGCTGCTGACGCTGGTGGGGGTGATTGATGCCGATCTGGGGCTGCAAGGGTCCGATCTGCGCGCGGCCGAGCGGACGTTCCAGCTGATGCGGCAGGTGGCGGGCAGGGCGGGGCGCGCAGAAAAGCGGGGGCAGGCCCTGTTGCAGACCCACCAGCCAGAGCATCCGGTGATCCGCGCGATCCTTGCGGGGGATGAGGACGGGTTCTGGCGCGCCGAAGCCGATGAGCGGCGCCAAGCGGGCGTGCCGCCCTTCGGGCGTATGGCGGGGATTATCATCTCCTCCAATGATGCGCAGCAGGCCTTTGAACTGGGCACCGAGCTTGCACGCCGCGATGCGCCACTGCGCCAGATCGGTGCGCAGGTCTACGGCCCAGCCCCCGCGCCGATTGCGCGGATCAGGGGGCGGCACCGCGTGCGGTTGCTGGTGCGGGCTGATAAAGGCGCGCCCTTGCAGGCGGCACTGGCACGCTGGCTGGGGCAGGTCAGGCTGACGGGCAGCTTGCGGCTGGCTGTCGATATCGATCCGCAGAGCTTTTATTGAGGGGGTGACCGGACGCGACAAGCCGCGCGGAATCAAGGCCGCAGGCCGCCGCGCGATCGCCGACACGCCCCCCGGGGCGGCGATTTTGCAACGGCTGCGCCATGGGCATTGGTCAGATGACCGGGCAGGGATAAACTGCCCCAAACACACCGGACATCGCCACCCCGCGTGTCGGCGACCGCGCGGCTTGCAACGCGACCTACCCCATCCGTTCCGAGGCATAGCTGCCGGGGCTGGCGGGGAACACTACGGTTTTATTGCCGTTCTGGAACACGCGGTGATGGATATGGGCGTGGATGGCGCGGCTGAGCACCTGCGCTTCGACATCACGGCCAAGGCTGACGTAATCCTCGGCGCTTTGGGCATGGGTGACGCGCACGGTGTCCTGCTCGATGATCGGGCCTTCGTCCAGATCGGCGGTGACATAATGCGCCGTGGCGCCGATCAGTTTGACCCCGCGTTCATAGGCCTGTTTGTAAGGGTTTGCGCCTTTGAAACTGGGCAGGAAGGAATGGTGGATATTGATGATCCGGCCTGACATTTTCTGGCAGACCGCATCGGACAAGACCTGCATATAGCGCGCCAGCACGATCAGTTCCGCGCCCGAATCCTCGACCAGTGCCATCAGGCGGGCTTCGGCCTCTGGTTTGTTCTCTTTCGTCACTTTGATGTGGTGAAAGGGCAGATCATGGTTCACCACCACCTTTTGATAGGTCATGTGGTTTGACACAACGCCCACGATATCCACCGGCAGCGCCCCGATCCGCCAGCGATAGAGCAGATCGTTCAGGCAATGACCGAAATTCGACACCATCAGCAGCACTTTCATCCGGTCACTGGCCGCATGGATGGCCCATTCCATATCGAATGTCGCGGCAACGGGGCTGAAGCCTTCCAGCAATTCGTCCCGCGGGGTGCCGGTTTCCGCCACGAAGGTCATGCGTGCAAAGAACATGCCCGTCAGCGGATCATCAAACTGGTGGCTGTCAGTGATGTTGCATCCCTTGGCCGTCAGAAACCCCGAAATCGCGGCAACGATACCACGGGTGGACGGGCATTGGACGGTCAGCACATGGTGGGTCATCTATCTCTCCGGGGGTTGCTGTTTTGCGGTTCGTAGCAGCAGGACCGGATGGCTGAAAGGCCGGAAACGACAGGCGCGCGCACCGCCGCGACGGCGGTTGAAAATGGGGATGCCGGCCCATCAGGCCAACCTGTCAGGCCAGCGCGGTGCGCCCGTGCTGGTCAATCAACCAATCGGTCAGCACAGCCCCCAGCCACATCGCGGCCAGCGCCACCCAAGCTGTACCCACAAAGATCGAGCCGCCGGTCACGCCCGCCCCGATGGCGCAGCCGCCCGCCAGCATCCCGCCAAAGCCCATCAAGGCGGCCCCGGTCATGGCGCGGCGCATATTGCTTTCGTTCTCAAATCCCTGGAACTTGAACTCTTTGGTGGCCACTGCGGCCAGAAACGCGCCCAAAAAGACCCCCAGCACCAGCCCGACATCAAATTCCAGCACTGCGGCCCGGTCCAGCGTGAACATCAGCATCCGCGCGGAAGGCCCTGTAAAGCTTGCGCTTTCGATCTGCACCGGCTCAAAGGCGATCTGGCTGAGGCCGAAGGTCAACACCCAGCCCAGTGCCACCGCAAAGCCCACGCCCGAGGCAAAGATCAGCCGCATTGCCCCGATCCGGTTGCGCCGCGCCAGCTCCAACGCCAACAGCGCCATGGCCGCGCCAAAGGCCAGCCCGCCCCAATCGGGCAGGCGCAGCACCGCCAGCAGGTCCATATTGCGCCCGCCTGCGGTGATCCACAGCCCTGCCAGCGCATCGCGCAAAGGGCCAAGCCAGCCGGTGATGCTCATTTGTGCGACAACGGCAAAGATCAGCCCTGACACGATCGAACGCAGGTTGCCCGTGGCCCCCAGCACCAGCAGCCGCCCCGAACAGCCCCGCGCCAGCACCATGCCCACACCAAAGAGCAGCCCGCCGATGATCGCGCCGGACCAACTGCCCGGCACGGCCATCATGCGCGCGTCAGCGCTGCGCATCAGGCCCAGCATCTGCGCGCCCTGGACCCAGACAATCGCGGTTGAGATGGTCAGCAGCCAGACCGCCACTTTGTCACCCAGCTGGCCACGCGCAAATTCGACCGTGGCCGCACGCAGGCAAAAGCGCGATCTTTGCGCCGCGATACCAAAGACAGTCCCGGTGATCAGGCCCAGCAGGGCGGCTGTCGGCGCTTCTCCGATACGCTCAACAAGGCTCAGAATCGTCATGCGCGGTATCCCGTAGCGGTTATCTGGGTGGTGTGTTCTGCTAATCGCATTGCAGGGCGGGGCATGTCCTTGATCCAGATCAGGCATGGTCATGATCGCAACTGGTTGAAAACCGACCTTGCCATGTCGCATCGCACTGCGCGGGGTGGTTTTTTCTGCCCTAGATCGGGGGGAACGAGGCTGTGGATAAGGGCGCACAGGATGGAGCAGGGACAGATCGACGAGATGATGCCATCCG
Organism: Rhodobacterales bacterium; assembly: GCA_047921315.1. GTDB lineage: Bacteria > Pseudomonadota > Alphaproteobacteria > Rhodobacterales > Rhodobacteraceae > Seohaeicola. Next base: position 21,150 of record JBLRWJ010000009.1, read on the forward strand.
AGGCGCTGGCCATGGCCATGGTGGCGCTGGCGGCCCTGCCACAGCGGGTCGAGGCCGCGCAGCAACCGCTGGAGGGTGGCGAGGATCCGGCCTTTGGAACCGTGCGCTGGCGGACATTGTTTTGCGCGGATCGCACGCAAACCGGCGGCGTGGTGATGGGCATTGCCGAATTCGCGCCGGGCGGCACGCTGCTGCCGCATCGCCACTCCCCGGCCGAGGTGTATTTCGGGCTGGAGGGCAGCGCGGTGGTGACGGTGGATGGTTTGCCCCAGCCGATGGGGCCGGGCACTGCGCTATACGTGCCGGGGGATGCGGAACATGGCACTGTGGCGGGGCCGGACGGGTTTCGGATGCTGTATGTGTTCCCCTGTGACCGGTTTGCAGAGGTCGAGTATCGCTTTTCGCCGTTCTGACATCAGGGCGCAGGCGCGATGCGGCCGCGCGGCCCCCGCCATATATCCCCCAACCCGCACACCCCTCCCACCCCCGCACAGCCCCCCGCACAGCCCCCCGCACAGCACCTTGTGCGATCTTGCGCCGATTTGAATGATCTTGGCCCTACACAAGGCATGAAAATCGGCGTAGGCCGTTAACATGCAAACCATTCCCGTCGCCCTTTCCCATAGTCTGCCGGTCTGGCGCCGGCCTGTGGCTTTGCTGTTCGTCATGGCCGCCGCGATGCCGATTGCCTTTGCCACATGGTCAGCGCTGCTGAATAACTTTGTGATCGAGGTGGCGGGGTTTGACGGCGCGGATATCGGCTGGCTGCATACCGTGCGCGAAATCCCCGGATTGCTGGCGGTGGGTGTCATCGCGGTTCTGATCTTCATGCGCGAACAGGTGCTGGGGCTGGTCTGTCTGATCCTGTTGGGGGTGGCCACGGCCATGACCGCTTGGTTTCCCAGTCTTGGCGGTATCCTGACCATCACCATGCTGTCATCGATCGGGTTCCATTATTACGAGACGGTCAATCAATCGCTGCAATTGCAATGGCTGCCCAAGGACCGCGCGCCGCAAATGCTGGGCTGGTTGATGGCAGCGGGGTCCGGGGCGACGCTGCTGGTCTATCTGTGCATCATCCTGACATGGGAGGCGTTGGGCCTGACCTATAACATGGTCTATATGATGGCAGGCGGGTTCACGGCGCTGGTCGCGCTGATGGCGCTGCTGGTCTATCCGCAGTTCGATGCGCCCGAGCCACAGATCAAAAAGATGATCCTGCGCCGCCGCTACTGGCTGTATTATGCGCTGCAATTCATGTCCGGGGCGCGGCGGCAGATTTTCGTCGTGTTTGCGGGCTTTATGATGGTCGAGAAATTCGGCTTTCGGGTGCATGAGGTGACGGCGCTTTATACCATCAATCTGGTGATCAACATCTTGGCGGCCCCGCTGCTGGGGCGTGCGGTGTCGCGCTGGGGCGAAAAGCGGGCGCTGGGGGTGGAATATATCGGGCTGGTCTGCGTGTTTCTGGGCTATGGCGGGATTTACTGGTTCGGCTGGGGCGTTCTGGTGGCGGCGTTTCTCTATGTGGTGGATCATATCTTTTTCGCGCTGGCCCTTGCGTTGAAAACCTATTTCCAGAAAATCGCCGATCCGCGCGATATCGCGCCCACAGCGGCGGTGGCTTTTACCATCAATCACATCGCGGCCGTTTTCCTTCCGGCATCGCTGGGCTATCTGTGGTTGGCCTCACCCAGTTCGGTCTTTGTGCTGGCGGCGGTCATGGCGGGGATGTCCTTTTGCCTTGCCATGCTGATCCCGCGCCATCCCGAACCGGGCAATGAGACGATATTCGCGCGTTTCGCGCCTGCCCCGGCGGAGTAGACCAGATATGAGCCTCCCTGATCCGGCCAAGGCCGCCTCATCCTCCAAACCGGCGAAATTCCTGACCGGATCGACGATGCGGCATGTGATCGTGATGACGCTGACAGGATCGCTGGGCCTGAGCTTTCTGTTTCTGGTAGATTTTCTGGCGCTGTGGTGGATCAGCCGGCTTGGCAATGAGGTGCTGATCACGGCCATCGGCTTTGCCGGAACGATCCAGTTTTTCGTGATGTCCGTGGCCGTGGGCATGATGATCGGGGCGGTGGCGCTGGTCAGCCGGGCGCTGGGCATGGGCGATCCCGAGGAGGCGCGCCGCATTGCGACATCCGCGATGATCTATGGCGCGACATTCCAGACAGCATTGGCCGTCACGGTGTTTGTCTTTCGCCGCGACATCCTGATCTGGACCGGCGCTGATGGTCCGGCGCTGGAGATTGCGGTGGATTTTCTGGCCATTTCCCTGCCATCGCTGCCGCTGGTGGCGATTGGCATGTGCGCCAGCGCGGTGCTGCGCGCAGCGGGAGAGGCGTGGCGTTCGATGATGGTGACGGTCTGCGCCGGGATTGTGGCGCTGATCGTCGATCCGATCCTGATCGTCTGGCTGGAATACGGGGTCAACGGGGCGGCGGCGGGGATTGTGCTGTCGCGTCTGGCAATGGCGGTGATGGGGTTTTACTGGGTCAGCCGGTCACGCAACCTGTTGGCGCGGCCAAGCATGATTGACCTGCGCCTGTTTCTCGCCCCGTTCCTGGCCATTGCGGTGCCAGCGGTGGCCACACAGGTCTCCACCCCCTTTGGCAACTGGATTCTGGTGCGCGCCATGGCCGCGCATGGCGATAGCGCGGTGGCGGGGTTGGGCGTGGTGATGCGCCTGACGATCGTGTGTTTCGGCGGTATCTTTGCGCTGTCGGGGGCGATTGGCGGGATCATCGGGCAGAATTACGGGGCCAAGCAATATGATCGTGTGGCCTCGGCCTATGTGGACGCGTTGAAATTCTGCATGGTCTATACGGCGGTGATCTGGGTGTTGCTGATCCTCAGCGCGGATATGATCGCATCCTCCTTCGGCTTGGGCGCGGAAGGCGCGCATATCGTGCGGGTGTTTGCCTATTACGCGGCGGGGACGTTCGTGTTTACCGGGGCGCTGTTCGTGTCAAACGCGGCGTTCAACAATCTGGGCCGCCCGCTCTGGGCGACAGCGGCCAACTGGGCGCGCGATGCGATCCTGATGGCGCCTTTTGCCTTTGGTCTGGGCGCGCTTTACGCCGGGGGCGGTGTGATCATGGGGCAGGCGCTGGCGAACACGCTGGCGGGCATTCTGGCGGCTTGGGTGGGATGGCGCTTTGTGCGCAAGCTGAACGGTGCCCCTGCCGCCGTGCTTGACGGCAAGCCCGCATCGACATAGGCGCTTGGGGATCATGCATTCCCCGGAGAGACGCCATGCCCACATTCACCGCCATCACCACCCTGACCGGCAAAACCCCCGCCGAGGCGCTGGGCGAAGCGGTTGAAACCCTGACCCCCGAGCCCGAAGGCGTGGGGGTGTTCGAGATCGAGGACGGCTCGGGCCTGTGGGAGGTGGCCTGCTATTTTACGCAAAAGCCCGATCATGCCGGTCTGGCGCTGCTGGCCACGATCCATGGCGCGAAACCCTTTGCCATTTCCGAACTGCCCGAAACCGATTGGGTCGCCAAGGTGCGGCGCGAATTGTCTCCGGTGGTTGCGGGGCGGTTCTTTGTCTATGGCAGCCATGATGCGGATAAGGTGCCCGAAGGCGTCGAGGCGCTGTTGATCGAGGCGGCGATGGCCTTTGGCACCGGGCATCACGGCACCACGCAGGGCTGTTTGCGCGCCTTGGACCGTCTGGCCAATGACGGTTTTGTCGGTCAAAGCGTGGCCGATATCGGCTGCGGCACGGCGGTTCTGGCCATGGGCGCGGCGCGGATCTGGCCAAACCGGGTTCTGGCCAGCGATATTGACGAGGTGGCAGTCGATGTCGCGCGCGCCAATGCAACCGCGAACGGGCTGGAAGGGCGCGTGCATTGCGTCGAGGCCACGGGCTTTGAGCATCCCGATATTGCCGCCGCCAGCCCCTTTGATCTGGTCTTTGCCAATATCCTGAAAGGCCCCCTGATCGATCTGGCCCCCGATATGGCGCGGCATCTGATTCCCGGCGGCTATGCTATATTGTCCGGCATTCTGAACGATCAGGCCGATGAGGTGATTGCGGTTTATTTACGTTCTGGCATCAATCTGGTATATCGTGAGGAAATTGGTGAATGGACAACGCTCACTTTGCGCAAATAAAGCGTTATTAAGGCAGAATTGCAGCCCTCAATAAGGGTTGCCTTAGTTTTGACACAATTAAAAGTTATTTCTAATTGATCGAAAGGCGGGGGCGCTATTTCGGAGCAATTGAGATGTCAGACACTTTTTCTGATTTTGACAAGCGCCTGCGACGCATCAGCAAGTCACGGGTCAGGTTGGCCAAAGGGTATGTGTCTGTCGTGGGTGACGACGGTTTGATTGTCGTCAAGCCACGCCGCAAACGTTTCCAGCTTCCGATCCGGAGCGCATTGTTGCTATGCGTCGGGTTTTTGGGCTTCAAGGCGATGGTTCTCGCCTCGCTTGGCCAGCCTGTCTATATGGACAGGCTTGAAACCCTGCACAATGGCACGGCGATTGAACGGGCCGGTGCATGGGTGATGCAGGCAGACCCGCTGACAGTGATGGCCGCAGATAAAATCCGCACGCTATTACCCTGATCTGATTGCCGGATTTGAATTTACACGATGCACCGCTGCATTTGGTGCTTTGCATTTCAAAATGAGAAAGCCGCGCCTCTGTAGAGAGGTGCGGCTTTATCTTGCCGTGAGCGGCATTATGCGATGTCGTGTTTGCGCAAGGCCGCTATTCAGCGGGTTTTCACAACGTGATCGATGTCACCGCGGCACAGGCCGATATCTTCCAGCTCGCGGTCCGACAGTTTGGACAGGGCGTTGCGGGTCACGCGGGAATCATTCCATGCGGCAACAACGCCAACCATGGTTGAGAAAAAGCCGGAGATGCCAGCGGCGGGGGCGGTGGTGCGGGGGGCGTCATATACAGCCATGGTTTTATCCTTCATTGCGCATCGCGCGGTCAAATGGGTTGAATGGGTGTCAAGACCTCACCGGGTCTCTTTCTGCAGCAGCAAATAGGTTGCCTTTATTTGCGGCACAAGCCGGGCAATATGCATAGGTCTTATGCGGCTTTTGCATGGGTCCGATTTTGCGGCATCGGCCTAAAAATAAGGCGCTTGGCGGTGATGGGTGCAGTCGTTTTCAGGCCGGAAAGCGGCGAATATGATCACTTTGCTGCGCTGCGGCATCAGTTGGCGTATTTTCAACGCCATTGCTTTGCCATTGGCCTTTGTTCGCCTTTCGTGCTACTGCATCAAAAAAGCAACAGAGCAGGGGCAGATGATGCGGGTTTTGGGGATCGATCCCGGCTTGAGGAACCTCGGCTGGGGAATCATCGATGTTGCGGGCAGCCGCCTGATCCATGTGGCCAACGGCATCTGCCATTCCGCCGGGGATGATCTGTCGCTGCGATTGCTGGATCTGCACTGCCAACTGACAGCCGTTCTGGCGCAATACCGCCCCGATACCGCCGCGGTAGAGCATACTTTCGTCAACAAGGATGGCGTGGCCACCCTGAAGCTGGGTCAGGCGCGCGGGATCGCGCTGCTGGTGCCGGCGCAGGCAGGGCTGCGCGTGGGGGAATATGCGCCCAATGCGGTCAAAAAGACCGTTGTGGGCGTGGGGCATGCGGCCAAGGAACAGGTGCAGCATATGGTGCGGATGCAATTGCCCGGTGTGGTGCTGGCCGGACCTGATGCGGCGGATGCGCTGGCCGTGGCGATCTGCCATGCGCATCACGGGGCAGCGGGCAGCCCGCTGGCCGCAGCGATCCGAAAGGCCACAGCATGATCGGAGCGCTGCTATGATTGGCAAATTGACAGGCCGCATCGACTACCGCGCCGAGGATCATCTGCTGATCGATGTGGGCGGGGTGGGCTATCTTGTCTATTGCTCGGACCGGACCTTGGCCGCGCTGCCGGGGCCGGGCAATGTGGTGGCGCTTTATACCGATCTGGTGGTGCGCGAGGATCTGATGCAGCTCTTTGGTTTTCCCACGCTGCTGGAAAAGGAATGGCACCGCCTGCTGATGGGCGTGCAGGGGGTGGGGGCCAAGGCGGCCCTTGCCATTCTGGGCGCTTTGGGCGCGGAGGGGGTCAGCCGCGCCATCATGCTGGGCGATATGAATGCGATCAAGGCGGCCAAAGGCATCGGCCCCAAGACCGCGCAACGCGTGGTGATCGAGTTGAAAGACAAAGCCCCCGGCGTCATGGCGATGGGGGGCACATTATCTGCCGCCACAGGTGCAGCACCTGCCACGGCCGATGACGGCGCGGTGATCGACACAGCACCGGCACCGCGCAAGGTGGCGGCACCCAAGGCCCCCTCCGGCAGCGCGATGGCGCAATCCGATGCCCTGTCGGCGCTGACCAATCTGGGCTATAGCCCCGCAGATGCGGCAGGCGCTGTGGCCCGTGCCGCCATGGATACGCCCGATGCCGATGCCGCCGCCCTGATCCGCGCCGCCCTCAAGGCGCTGGCCCCGAAAGGGTAAGAGATGATGCAATCCGATCCCGTTCTTGACCCCGAACGCCAGCCAGAGGACCATGACCGCGCCCTGCGCCCGCAGGGGCTCGACGAATTTATCGGTCAGGCCGAGGCGCGGGCGAACCTGCGCGTCTTTATCCAATCTGCCCGCCAGCGCGGCGAGGCGATGGATCATACGCTGTTTCATGGCCCCCCTGGTCTGGGCAAGACCACGCTGGCGCAGATCATGGCGCGCGAATTGGGCGTGGGCTTTCGCATGACATCGGGTCCGGTACTGGCCAAAGCGGGCGATCTGGCCGCGATCCTGACCAATCTTGAGGCGCGCGATGTGCTGTTCATCGACGAGATCCATCGCCTCAATCCGGCGGTGGAGGAGGTGCTTTATCCGGCATTGGAGGATTTCCAGCTGGATCTGGTGATCGGCGAAGGGCCAGCGGCGCGCACCGTGCGGATTGAATTGCAGCCCTTCACGCTGGTGGGGGCGACCACGCGGATGGGGCTGTTGACCACGCCGCTGCGGGACCGGTTCGGTATTCCCACGCGGCTGGTTTTCTATACCGATGCGGAGCTTTACGAGATCGTGATCCGCAACGCCCGCCTGCTGGGCGCGCCTGCCGAGGAAGGCGGCGCGATGGAGATTGCCCGCCGCGCGCGGGGCACACCGCGTATTGCGGGGCGGCTGCTGCGCCGGGTGGTGGATTTCGCGTTGATCGAGGGCAATGGCCGCGTCACCCGCGAGATTGCCGATTACGCGCTGACGCGGCTGGGGGTGGACCATCTGGGGCTTGACGGCGCGGACCGCCGCTATCTGCGGCTGATTGCCGAAAATTATCAGGGCGGTCCGGTGGGGATTGAAACCCTGTCGGCGGCGCTGTCGGAAAGCCGCGATGCGCTGGAAGAGGTGATCGAGCCGTTTTTGCTGCAGCAAGGGCTGATCCAGCGCACGCCGCGGGGACGGATGCTGGCGCAAAAGGCATGGACCCATCTGGGGCTGGATGTGCCCAAACGCGATGCGGACCTGTTTGGCTAGCACGGATGATGAGTATTTGCAGAACAATGAAGAGAAAGGGCGCGGCATGGCGGATGCGGGGCTGACACCGGAAGCTGTCGAGGCATTGTTCACGCGGGCCGATGGCACCTATGCCTTTGCCCGCTGGGGCAGGCCGGTTGCGCCGGTGGTGTTTGGGGTGGCCGATGAAACGCTGGCGGTGATCAAGGGCGCGCTGGAGGCGGTGGTGGCGCTGGCCGGGCATCAGATGGCCGAGACAGACCCCGAACTGGGCGCGAATATGATGGTGTTTTTCTGCCGCGACTGGGATGAGTTGGTGGAGGTGCCAAATCTGGACCGTCTGGTGCCTGATCTGGGGCCATTGGTGGCGCGGCTGAAGGCGGCGGATGCCAATCAGTACCGGATTTTCCGCTTTGATGCGGCGGGCGGGATCAAGGCCGGGTTTGTTTTTCTGCGGATGGATGCGCATTTGCAGGCGGTCAGCGCGGATGTTCTGGCGCTGAGCCAAATGGTGCAGACCATTCTGCTGTGGTCGGATAGGGCCTTTCGGGACAGATCGCCCTTGGCCGTCGTGGAGGGGCAGACGATCCTGCGGCCAGAGATTGCCGCGCTGATCCGCGCCGCCTATGATCCGGTGCTGCCGGTGTTTTCCGATGATCCGGCGCATGGGTTGCGCCTTTTTGCGCGGCTGCAGAAGGCGCAATAGCCCTCAGGCAGGGCTGTGGCCACCCAGCGCGCGGGTGATGTCTGCTGCGGCAGCGGCAACTGCGGCGCCGTAATCCATGCTGGTGCGCGTGCTAAAGCGCGCCGAGGGGCCGGAGATGGAGACGCCGCCTACCGCCTCGCCCTGCGCATCAAAGATCGCGGCCCCGATGCAGGACATGCCCAGATGCCGTTCCTCCCGGTCAAAGGACCAGCCGCGGATGCGGGTCTGGTCCAGATCGGCGAAGAGGGCGGCGGGGGTTGCCAATGTGTGATCTGTAAAGGCGGGCAAGCCTGATGTCTGGATCAGGGCGCGCAACTGGTCTGCGGGCAGGGTGGCAAGGATGGCTTTGCCGGTGCCTGAGGCATGCATGGGCGTGCGGGTGCCGGGGTTGAAGAAGGCGCGGATCGGGTTGGGGGTTTCGATCTGGCCGATGAACACCACCTCGGCGCGATCACGGATGGCCAGATTTGCTGTCTCACCTGTTGCCTGCATCAGGGTGCGCATGACGGGGCGGCTGATATCGGACAGGTTCATCCGTTTGAGAAAGGACGCGCCGGTGCGATAAGCCTCGATCCCGACCATCCAGTCTTGGGTGGTGTTGTCCAGTTCGGCGAAGCGGTGCTTTTGCAAGGTGGTCAGGATGCGGTGTGTTGTGGCGGTGGGGATGCCCAGCGACAGCGACAGATCGGTCAGCGAGGCGCGATCATGGCGCGCCAAGGCGTGCAGCACCCCCAAGGCGCGGTCCAGCGCCTGCATGGTCTGGGGGGCGGGATCGGTAAAGGCGGATTTCGGGCGACCCCGCGGTTTACGGTCTGGCTGGGGCATGTGATCGGTCCTTTGGAGATGACAGCGTGTTAGATTATTTTGAAAAATAATTTTATAACTACATGTCAGGTCAGCATGAAAACCAAAAATAGCAGTAATTTCATGATTTAAGATGAAATTTATATTAAGTGAAAAATAATTTCAAGAAAATTGATCAATCCTTGAGCCGTGGTAGTCTGACTCATCGCAGGAGGAGCGCGCCATGTCTGACCAGAACCCCGTATTCATCCCCGGCCCCACGAATATCCCTGACCGGCTGCGGCTGGCGATGCAGGTGCAGACCCGCGATCACCGCGCGCCCGATTTTGTCGAGACCTTTGCCCCGGTGCTGGAGCAGACCAAGCGCGTCTTTGGCACCGTGTCAGGCCGGGTGGTCACCTTTCCCGCCAGTGGAACGGGCGGTTGGGAGGCGGCGATCAGCAACACGCTGTCACCCGGCGATAGGGTTCTGGTGGCGCGCTATGGTATGTTCTCGCATCGGTGGATCGATATGTGCCAGCGCCACGGGCTGGATGTGCAGATCATCGACAGCGATTGGGGCACCGGCGCGCCTGCGGACCGTTTCGAGGCGGCACTGAGCGCGGATAAAACAGGCAAGATCAAAGCGGTGCTGGTCACGCATAATGAAACGGCGACCGGTGTGAAATCTGATATTGCCGCAGTGCGCGCGGCGATGGATGCGGCCCGTCATCCGGCGTTGTTGATGGTGGATTGCGTCAGCTCACTCGCCTCGATGCCGTTTGAAATGGATGTTTGGGGCGTGGATGTTGCGGTGGCGGGGTCACAAAAGGGCTTTATGCTGGCCACCGGCATGGCGATTTTGGGTGTCAGCCCCAAGGCGTTGGACCATATGAAGGGCGCGCAGCTGCCGCGCACATTCTTTGATATTCGCGATATGATCGCGGCCAATGCGCAGGGCGGCTTTCCCTATACGCCGCCGCTGCAACTGATTTACGGGATGCGCGAAAGCCTGAAAATGCTGTTCGAGGAAGGGTTGGACAATGTCTATGCCCGCCATACGCGTCTGGCGGGTGGCGTGCGTGCCGCGACGCGGGCTTGGGGGCTGGATCTGGTGGCGCAATCGCCAGATCTTTACTCTGACACAGTCAGCGCGATCTATGTGCCACGCGGCTTTGACAGTAACGCCCTGACGGATCATGCTTTTGCGGCCTATGGTCTGTCATTCGGCATCGGTCTGGGAGAGATGAACGGCCGTGCGTTCCGTATCGGGCATCTGGGGATGCTGACCGATGTGATGGTTCTGTCCGGTCTGGCGGGGATCGAGATGGCGATGGCCGATCTGGATTATCCGATCACGCTTGGCGCGGGCGTTGCTGCCGCGCAGGCGCATTATCGCGCTACGCCTGCGCAATCCTTGAAACCTGCGGCATAGGAAAACGGTGCAAGATATGACTTACCCCACATTCGACGATGTGATTGCCGCGCATGAGCGGATCCACCCCTATATCCACCGCACGCCGGTTCTGACATCGGCCTATCTGAACGCATTGACCGGGGCTGATTTGCATTTCAAATGCGAGAATTTCCAGAAGGCGGGCGCGTTCAAGGTGCGCGGGGCCTGCAATGCGGTGTTTGGCTTGGCCGGGGATAGGCTGGCGCGCGGTGTGGCCACCCATTCCAGCGGCAATCACGCCTTGTCGCTATCCTATGCGGCGGGGCGGCGGGGCATCCCCTGCACGGTTGTCATGCCCCATACAGCGCCCGCAGCAAAGAAAGCCGCCGTGCGCGGCTATGGCGGGCGGATCGTGGAATGCGAACCGTCCACCAGCAGCCGCGAGGCGGTATTCGCGCAGGTCGTGGCAGAAACGGGGGCGGAATTTGTGCACCCCTATAATGACTTGCGAGTCATTACGGGGCAGGCGACCTGTGCGCGTGAACTGTTGGAACAGGTCGAGGGGCTGGATGGTATCATCGCCCCGATCGGCGGCGGCGGCATGATTTCGGGCACTTGCCTGACGGTCTCCAGCATCGCGCCGGAGGTGAAAATCTATGCCGCAGAGCCGTTGGCCGCCGATGATGCGGCGCGCAGTTTTCGGGCCGGGCATATCATCGCGGATGATGCGCCGGTGACCGTGGCGGATGGGCTGAAAGTGCCGCTGAAGGAAAATACATGGCACTATGTCTCACACCACGTGAGCGACATTTTGACCGCGACCGAGGATGAGATCATCGCGGCGATGCGGCTGACATGGGAGCGGATGAAAATCGTGATTGAGCCAAGCTGCGCGGTGCCGCTGGCCGTGATCCTGAAAAACCCTGACATCTTTGCGGGCAAACGCATCGGCGTCATCATCACTGGCGGCAACGTCGATCTGGATAAACTGCCTTGGATACAGGGCTGAGGAGAGTAGATATGAATACGCATGTGAACCTGTCCGACTATGAGGTCGGTTTTGATATTCCTGCCGCCATCGGCATGGATGAGGCCGAGATCCAGACGCCCTGCCTGATCCTTGATCTGGACGCGCTGGAGCGGAATATCGCCAAAATGGGCCAGTTTGCCCGCGATATGGGCGTGCGCCACCGTGTGCATGGCAAGATGCATAAATCGGTCGATGTAGCGCTGTTGCAGGAACGGCTTGGCGGGTCTTGTGGGGTGTGCTGTCAGAAAGTGTCCGAGGCCGAGGTGTTCGCCCGTGGCGGCATCAAGGATGTGCTGGTCAGCAATCAGGTGCGCGATCCGGCCAAGATAGACCGATTGGCGCGGTTGCCAAAGCTGGGTGCGCGCACGCTGTGCTGTGTTGATGATATCGACAATGTCGCCGATCTGTCGGCGGCGGCGATGCGCCATGGCACGCAGATCGAATGTCTGGTCGAGATCGATTGCGGGGCAGGGCGCTGCGGTGTCACCACCACGCCCGAGGTGGTGGCAATTGCACAGGCGATTGACGGGGCCGCGGGGCTGAAATTTGCGGGGCTGCAGGCCTATCAGGGCGCGATGCAGCATATGGACAGCTATGATGACCGCAAAGCCAAGATCGATATTGCCGTGGCCATGGTGCGCGATGCGGTGGCAGGGCTGAAGGCTGTGGGGCTGGACTGCGATATCGTCGGCGGTGGCGGCACCGGCAGTTATTACTTTGAGGGAAGTTCAGGCGTTTACAACGAGTTGCAATGCGGTTCCTATGCGTTCATGGATGCCGATTATGGCCGGATTCTGGATAAGGACGGCCAGCGCATTGATCAGGGCGAATGGGAAAACGCGCTGTTCATTCTGACATCGGTGATGAGCCACGCCAAGGCGGACAAGGCGATTGTGGATGCGGGGTTGAAGGTGCAATCGGTGGATAGCGGCCTTCCGGTGATTTTCGGGCGCGACGATGTGCATTATGTCAAATGCTCGGATGAACATGGCGTTGTCGCTGATCCTGATGGCGTTCTGAAGGTCAATGACAGGCTGCGCCTTGTGCCGGGGCACTGTGATCCGACCTGCAATGTGCATGATTGGTATGTGGGTGTGCGCGGCGGCAAGGTGGAAACCCTGTGGCCGGTCTCGGCGCGCGGTAAGGCGTTCTGAGATGGCGGAACTGTTGATTATCCCCGAGGATGTCTGCGCGCAGGTCGTGACTGGCACGGCGGCATTCACGGCGGTGGAGGGCGTGTTTGCCGCCATGGCACGCGGCGCGGCGCGCAACTTTCCCGTGGTGCGCGAGGCGTTGGGCCATGCCGATGCGCTTTATGGCTTTAAGTCGGGTTTTGACAAGGAAAGCATGGCGCTTGGGCTGAAATCAGGGGGTTTTTGGCCCGGCAATATGGCGCTTGGATTGACAAATCATCAGTCGACGATCTGCCTGTTTGATCCCGATACCGGCCAGTTGCAGGCGCTGGTGGGGGGCAATTACCTGACAGCGATCCGCACGGCGGCGGCCTCGGCTGTGTCTGTGGCGCATCTGGCGCGTCCGGAGGCCCGCGTGCTGGGGATGGTGGGTGCGGGGCATCAATCCGCGTTCCAGTTGCGCGCCGCCGCCGCGCAGCGCCGTTTTGACAGGGTGCTGGCGTGGAACCCGCATCCTGAGATGTTGCCGAAACTGGCCGCTGTGGCGCAGGAACTCGGCCTGCCGTTTGAGGCGGTGGACCGTGAAAGCCTGTGCGCGCAGGCGGATGTGATCATCACGATCACCTCGGCCTTCGAGCCGCTGATCATGCGCGATTGGGTCAGGCCGGGCACGCATATCGCCTGCATGGGCACCGATACCAAAGGCAAACAGGAGGTGGACGCGCATCTGCTGGCTGCGGCCTCTGTCTTTACCGATGAGGTGGCGCAATCGGTCAGCATCGGCGAGGCGCAGCATGCGGTTGCGGCGGGGCTGATCCATGAGGGTGATATCACGCCGCTTGGCGCTGTGATCAACGGCACTAGCAAGGGCCGCACCGGCGCGGATCAGATCACGCTGTTCGATGGCACTGGCGTTGGCCTGCAGGATCTGGCGGTGGCCCAAGTGGCGATGCGCGCGGCAAAGGCACAGGGCCTGGGGTCTGTCGTGGCCTTGTGATGGCTTGCAGCGGGGGCGCAAATTGGTCAGACATGGCATATCGCCCCCGATAAACCGCCCCCGATCAACTGCACCTGATCAACCGCACCTGACAAAAGGCCAAGCAAATGCCCCATACCCTGCCGATCCGCGTGTATTATGAGGATACAGACATGGCCGGCATCGTCTATTACGCCAATTACCTGCGCTATATCGAACGCGGGCGCAGCGATTGGGTGCGCGGGCTTGGGATTGATCAGAACGCGATGAAGGCGCAGGGGCTGGTTTTCGCGGTGCGGCGGGTTGAGGCGGATTATCTGCTGCCCGCGCGACTGGATGATGAGCTGGTGGTCGAAACAGAGGTGGTGCAGGTGACAGGCGCGCGGCTGGTCATGGATCAGGTGGTGCGGCGCGGTCAGGACCGTCTGTTCCACGCGGTTGTCACCGTTGTTGTCATCAATGACGCAGGCCAACCGGCGCGTATGCCAGCGAATATTCGCCAGATGTTGCATTGATGTGATCGTATGACGCAGATGTGTTGGCCTTCGTCTTTTAAATAAGGTAGTTTGCCTGCCAAATGGACCGCGAAGGCGGCCGACAGACAGAGCAGGCATATGGAAACCGAAATCATCACACATGCCGCTTCGGCGGAATATACCATGTGGGCCTTGTTTGCCCGCGCAACAATTGTCGTTAAGCTGGTTATGCTTATGCTGATCATGGCCTCGTTCTGGGCATGGGCGGTGATCATCCAGAAGACGCTGCAATACCGCAAGGCACGCGCCGAATCCGAGGTGTTTGACCAATCCTTCTGGTCGGGTGAGCCGCTGGATGAATTGTTTGAACAGATCGGGCCAGAGCCGACAGGCGCGTCCGAGAAGGTGTTTGCGGCGGGCATGATGGAGTGGCGGCGCAGTCATCGTACCGATGGCGGGCTGATCGCGGGGGCCACGGCGCGGATTGACCGCAGCATGGATGTTGCCATCTCCAAAGAGGCGGAAAACCTGCAATCGGGTCTGACTATTCTGGCCACGATCGGATCGGCCTCACCCTTTATCGGCCTGTTCGGCACGGTCTGGGGCATCATGAACGCCTTTATCGAGATTGCCGAACAGCAAAATACCAGCCTTGCCGTTGTGGCCCCTGGCATTGCCGAGGCGCTTCTGGCCACCGGGCTTGGCCTTTTGGCTGCGATTCCGGCGGTGATTTACTACAACAAGCTGAGCGCGGATGCCGATCGCATCATTGGCGGATACGGTGCCTTTGCCGATGAATTCGCCACCATCCTCAGCCGACAGCTGGATAGTTGAACGATGGGTGCAGGTGTTATCAGCAACGGACCAAATGGCGGCGGCGGCGGCAATCGGCGCGGGCGTCGCAGGGGCGGCAACCGCCGCGCCATGTCAGAGATCAATATCACGCCCTTCGTGGATGTGATGCTGGTGCTTTTGATCATTTTCATGGTGGCGGCCCCGTTGATGACAGTGGGCGTGCCGGTTGAACTGCCCAAAACTGCCGCCACATCGCTGCCCGCCGAGCAGGAAGAACCGCTAAGCATCACCATCACCGCCGAAGGTCTGGTGATGATCCAGACCACAGAAGTGGCGCGCAATGAACTGGTGCCGCGTCTGCAGGCGATTGCGGGCGAACGCACCGGCAACCGGGTGTTTTTGCGCGCGGACGGTGCGGTGTCTTATGCGGATGTTGTGACGGTGATGGGGGCGCTCAACCGGGGCGGATTTTCCAATATCGGTCTGGTGACCGATCTGGGTGGTCCTGCACTGGATGGCAGCCAGCCCACCGTTCAGGGTAATTGAGGGACGCCGTGAGGATCGGCTATACCATCTCCGGGGCCGGACATGTCGGCCTGATCCTGTGGGTGCTGTTCGGCGGCGCCTTCAAGTCTGACCGCGAAGCCTTTGAGGTGACGGAGGTTTCTGTTATTTCGGGGGCGGAATTTGACGCGCTGATGCAGGGCTTTCAATCGCCAGATGCGGCCACGGATGTGGCCATGCCCGCACCACCCGCGCCGGATGAGGCGACACCGCCCCCCCAAAGCCAGCCCGATACCGCGCCGCCCCCCCCCGCAGAGCCGCAAGTGACGCAAGCGCCAGAGCCCGACACCGCCCCGCAAGCCGCCGAGGCCCTGCCGCCCCTGCCTGCTGAGGTGGCGGATGTGGCCCCCGTGATCGCGCCGCCGCCGCAGGAACAGGCCGTGCTGGCGCCGCAAGTCTCGGACCGTCCGGTGCCGCGCCCGGCCGAGCGTGTGGCCCCCGAACCCGTGGCCGCGCCCGAACCCGACAGCCGCGTGGCGGATACCGTCACCGAGGAGGTTGTCCCTGACGAGGCCGCTGAAACCCCGCGCGAAGCGGCCGAGGCTGGCGCGCCCGAGGAAGCCACGACCCAGATCGTGACCGAGGCGATGGAAACACCATCGGCGGCGCCCACCACGTCGATCCGGCCACAGCTGCGCCCGTCGCGCCCCGCGCCAACCCCGGTCGCCGAAACGCCACGCCCCGATCCGCCGCAACAGCAACAGCAGGCGGCACAGCCACCGCAACCGGCCGAGACGCCGTCAACCGCGGATGCGGTCAATGATGCGCTGCGGCAGGCGCTGAGCGCGGAGCAATCCGCCAGTTCCGCCCCCAGCGCCACAGCATCTGCCCAAAGCGGGCCGCCCATGACATCGGGTGAGCGTGACGCGCTGCGTGTGGCTGTGCAGCAATGCTGGAATGTCGGATCACTTTCGTCTGATGCGCTGCGCACAACCGTTGTGGTTGCGGTCTCGATGTCCGAAGATGGGCGCCCGATGAATGATACGCTGCGCATGCTCAGCTACGATGGCGGGTCTGCCGAGGCCGCTCGCCAGGCCTTTGAATCCGCGCGTCGCGCCATTATCCGCTGCGGGGCCAACGGGTTCAACCTGCCGCGCGACAAATACGCCCAATGGCGCGATATCGAAATGACGTTCAATCCCGAGAACATGAGGATCAGATGATGACACGTGCGTTGACCTTGCTGGCGGCCTTGCTCGTCTTTGCTGTGCCAGCCGTGCCAGCGGTGGCGCAGAGCGGTCCTCTGCGGATCGAGATCACGGAAGGTGTGATTGAACCCTTGCCTTTTGCCAACCCTGATTTCGTGGCCGAAAACGCGGCCGCCACGGAACTGGCGCGCAATATCGCACGTGTCGTATCCGAGGATCTGACCGGAACGGGGCTGTTCCGCGAGATCCCGTCCAGCGCGTTCATCAGCCAGATCACCAGCTTCAACAGCCCGGTCCAGTTCAGCGACTGGCGCGCGATCAATGCGCAGGCCTTGATTTCCGGCGCGGTCAGCGTGGGGGCGGACGGGTCTGTCTCGGTCAAGTTCCGTTTGTATGATGTGTTCGCCGGGCAAGAGCTGGGCGACGGGTTGCAGTTCAACGGCACGCAGGCAGGCTGGCGGCGCATGGCGCATAAGGTGGCCGATGCCGTCTATAGCCGGATCACCGGCGAGGGCGGATATTTCGACAGCCGCGTGGTCTATGTCTCGGAAACCGGCCCCAAGGATGACCGGCGCAAGCGTCTGGCCATCATGGATTATGACGGGGCGAATGTGCAGTTTCTGACCGATAGCAATTCCATCGTGCTGGCGCCCAGATTCTCGCCCACCGGCGACAGGATTCTTTATACCAGTTACGAATCCGGCTTTCCGCGCATTTATGTGATGGATGTGGCCACTGTGGGGCGGCGCGCCTTGCCGATGACCGATGGCACCATGAGCTTTGCGCCGCGTTTCGCGCCGGATGGCAATACGGTTGTCTATTCGCTCAGCACGGGTGGCAATACGGACATTTACCGGATGGACATCAATTCCGGCGCGGCCACGCGGCTGACATCAACCCCGTCGATTGAAACCGCGCCCAGCTTCAGCCCCGATGGCAGCCGGATCGTGTTTGAAAGCGATCGCAGCGGGTCACAGCAGCTATATATCATGAGCGCGCAGGGCGGCGAGGCGCAGCGAATCAGCTTTGGTCAGGGGCGTTATGGCACGCCGGTCTGGTCGCCGCGCGGGGATCTGATTGCCTTTACCAAGCAATCCAAGGGGCGTTTCCATATCGGTGTGATGCGCACCGATGGTTCTGAGGAGCGGTTGTTGACGGCCTCTTTTCTGGATGAGGGGCCGACATGGTCTCCCAATGGTCGTGTGATCATGTTCACCCGCGAAACCCAAGGCGAGGCGGGTACGGCGGGCCTGTATTCAGTGGATATATCGGGCCGCAACCTGAAGCGGATCCGCACCGAAGGGGGCGCGTCCGATCCGGCATGGTCGCCCTTGCAACGATGATGCGCCGATCAGGCGCGGCCAAGCGCGGATGGATTCCCACGCGCACGCAACTGTGATAAAACACCCAAGACAAACAGGCCTAAGAAGATGACACATAATATAAGCGGGGCACCCACCATGACTTTTCTGACGCGCAGCCTTTTACTGGTATCGGTTCTGGCATTGGCTGCCTGCACCAATCCTGACCGTTTCGATGCGGCCGGCGGTGCCGGTGGTGGCGCAGGCGGGGCGGGGGGCATCGGTGCCCCCGGCAGCGCCTCTGACCCGCGTTCGCCGCTGTATTTCCAGCAGACAATCGGGGATCGTGTGCTGTTCCTGATCGATCAGTCCAGCATCACGCCGCAATATCAGACGGTTCTGGATGGTCAGGCCCAGTGGCTGATGGCCAATACCGACTATATCGCGATTATCGAAGGCCATGCCGATGAGCAGGGCACGCGGGAATACAACCTTGCACTGGGGGCGCGGCGGGCCAATGCAGTGCAGGAATACCTGATTTCGCGCGGCGTGTCGCCCAACCGTCTGCGGGTGATCAGCTATGGCAAGGAGCGCCCGATCGAATTGTGCAGCAACGAAGCCTGCTATTCCCAGAACCGCCGCGCCGTGACGATCATCTCGGCCGGATTGTCGAGCTGATCGGGGTGAACCAATGATGCGGATCTGTGCATCTGGGCGGCAGGGGCGTGGCCTCGGTCCGGCCTTGCGGCGCGTCCTCGGCCAAACGCGCGCGGCGACTTTGGCGGCAGTCTGTGGCGTGGTGTTGACCTTGCCACAGGGGGCTGCTGCACAGGACGGGCAAACGCTGGCGGATATCCGTCAGGAGCTGTCGGTGCTTTTTGTCGAGGTGCAACGCCTGCGCCGCGAATTGTCCACCACGGGCGGGCCGGGGGTGAATGTCCCCGGCGGCAGCGTGATCGACCGTGTCACCGTGATGGAAAGCGAGTTGCAGCGCCTGACGCGCAAGTCCGAAGAGTTGGAGTTCCGCATCAATTCTATCGTATCCGATGGCACCAACCGCATTGCTGATCTGGAATTCCGCCTGTGCGAGCTGGAGCCGGGTTGCGATATCGGGGCGCTGGCGAATGGCACCACATTGGGTGGCGGCGCTGCACCCGCAACAACGGGCACCATCCCGTCACTGATCCAGCCGCAAGCGCAACAAGGCACAACAGGCCCAACCACGGAACTTGCTGTAGGGGAGCGGGCAGACTTTGAGCGGGCGTCGGAGGCGCTCGCAAATGGTGACTTTCGCAGCGCCGCGGACCTCTTTGCGGCCTTTAATGAGACCTATCCGGGCGGACCGCTGAGTTCCGAGGCCGATCTGAGGCGTGGTCAGGCCTTGGCGCAACTGGATGAATTGCGTCCCGCTGCGCGGGCGTATCTGTCGGCCTTTACCAATGACCAGACAGGCCCTGTTGCCCCTGAGGCCCTGTTCCGGCTGGGTGATGCTTTGGGGCGTCTGGGCCAGACGCAGGAAGCCTGCACCACCTTGCAGGAGGTCGGCCTGCGCTTTCCGCAATCGGGCAGCGTGGCATCCGCGCAGGAGGCGCGCGCACGGCTGGGCTGTCAGTGACATCACGGCAGGGGCCGGATCTGGCTTTGGCACGCGGTGCCATTGCCGATACGCTGCACGGGCATCATGTGATCGGGGTTGCGGTGTCTGGTGGCGGCGATTCCATGGCCTTGCTGCATATGGCGCAGCAGGTTGCCGCCGGGACCGGATCTGGTATCGCGGCGGTCACTGTGGATCATGCGCTGCGCTCTGGCAGCGCCGCCGAGGCCGCGCAGGTGGCCACCTATTGCGCGGCCCATGGTATTGCGCATGAAACGCTGATCTGGCGGCATCAGGGCCTGCGCGGCAATCTGCAGGCGGCTGCGCGGGATGCGCGTTACGCGCTGATGGCGCAATGGGCGCGCGATCAGGGGATTGCGGCGATTTTGCTGGGCCACACACAGGATGATCAGGCCGAAACCTTTCTGATGCGGCTGGGGCGCGAGGCGGGGCTTGACGGCCTGTCTGGCATGGCGCCGCGCATGCAGCGGAACGGGGTGACATGGCATCGCCCCTTGTTGGGAACCAGCCGCGCCACGTTGCGCGATTATCTGCGCCAAGTCGGGCTGGGCTGGAGCGATGACCCCTCGAACGAGGATACCCGTTTTGACCGGATCAAGGCACGGCAAGCCTTGCCCGCATTGTTGCCACTGGGGATTGATGCGGCAGGGATCAGCCGGGTGATGGCGCAGCTTGATGAGGCCCGCATCGCCCTGCGCCATCTGCTGCGCGATGTGGCGCGTAGTACCATCCGGCAGGACCATGGCGATCTGATACTGGACTGGCCCGCGCTGGCATCACACCCGGTTGAGGTGCAGCGGCGGTGTGTGGTGGATGCGCTGGTCTGGATGTCAGGGGCCAGCTATCCGCCGCGGCGCGATGATGTGGCAAAGCTGATCCATGCGTTGCAGGCTGACGGGCAAAGAACCCTTGCGGGATGCCTGATCCGCCGCAAGGGCAAGGATCTGCGCCTGAGCCGGGAATGGCAGGCGGTGCGCGATCTGGTTGGCCCGACGGATGCGTTATGGGACGGGCGCTGGTGCCTTGAAGGGCCGCATGATGCGGCCTTGCATGTGCGCGCCTTGGGGGATGCGGGGCTGCTGGCCTGCCCGGATTGGCGCAATGCGGATGTGCCGCGCGCCACGCTGCTGGCGTCCCCTGCAATCTGGGCGGCGGATCGGCTGGTTGCGGCCCCTTTGGCGGGCTTTGGGCAGGGCTGGAGGGCGCGGATTGTCGCGGATTTTCACGACAGGCCGGTTTCGCATTGAAGAAAACCATTTGTTGCCTATTTTAGGGGTAAGGCTCAAGCGCTACGCGAAGGGCTAAATGATTTGTGGGAGACATGCCTTGGGCAACGCGCGAAACATCGCTTTTTGGGTCGTTCTGTTTCTTCTGATACTGGCCCTATTCAACCTGTTCAGCGGATCCGGAAACACCCTGCAAAGCCAAAGTATCAGCTATTCGGAATTTGTCCGTTCAGTGCAAAACGGTCAGGTCAGCCGCGCCACGCTGGATGGCGAACAGATCCGCTATCGCAGCACCGATGGACGCGATTATGTGACGATCAAGCCTGACGATGCGGAGGTGACGAATCTTCTGATCTCCAATGACGTGCCGGTGACGGCCGAAAGCCAGCGTCAATCCGGGTTCCAGACCTTTATTCTGTCGCTCCTGCCGTTCTTGTTGCTGATCGGTGTCTGGGTTTATTTCATGAACCGGATGCAGGGTGGCGGCAAAGGCGGCGCCATGGGCTTTGGCAAATCCAAGGCCAAATTGTTGACCGAAAAGCATGGCCGCGTGACATTTGATGATGTCGCGGGCATTGACGAGGCCAAGGAAGAGCTGGAAGAGATCGTGGAATTCCTGCGCAATCCGCAGAAATTCAGCCGTCTTGGTGGCAAGATCCCGAAAGGGGCGCTGCTGGTCGGCCCTCCGGGCACGGGTAAGACGCTGCTGGCGCGTGCCATCGCCGGAGAGGCGGGTGTGCCGTTCTTCACCATTTCGGGGTCTGATTTTGTGGAAATGTTCGTCGGCGTCGGCGCAAGCCGCGTGCGCGACATGTTCGAGCAGGCTAAGAAGAACGCCCCCTGTATCGTGTTTATCGACGAGATTGACGCAGTTGGCCGCGCCCGTGGCGCAGGCTATGGCGGCGGCAATGACGAGCGGGAGCAGACGCTGAACCAGCTTCTGGTCGAGATGGACGGCTTTGAGGCCAATGAAGGCGTGATCATTCTGGCCGCGACCAACCGCCGCGACGTGCTGGACCCTGCCTTGCTGCGTCCGGGCCGGTTTGACCGTCAGGTGACGGTGCCGAACCCCGATATCAAGGGCCGCGAGAAGATCCTTGGTGTGCATGCCGCCAAGGTGCCCTTGGGCCCGGATGCCGATATGCGCATCATCGCGCGCGGCACGCCCGGTTTTTCGGGTGCGGATCTGGCCAACCTTGTGAATGAAGCGGCCTTGATGGCGGCCCGTGTGGGGCGGCGTTTCGTGATGATGGTTGATTTCGAGAATGCCAAGGACAAGGTCATGATGGGTGCCGAGCGCCGGTCCATGGTTCTGACGCCCGATCAAAAGGAAAAGACCGCCTATCATGAGGCCGGTCATGCCGTTGTGGGCATGGCTTTGCCGAAATGTGATCCGGTCTACAAGGCCACCATCATCCCGCGCGGCGGTGCATTGGGCATGGTTGTGTCCCTGCCCGAGATTGACCGCCTGAACTGGCACCGCGCTGAATGCGAGGAAAAGCTGGCGATGACCATGGCGGGCAAGGCGGCTGAAATCCTCAAATACGGTGAGGACAATGTGTCCAACGGTCCGGCGGGTGATATCCAGCAGGCCAGCGCGCTGGCGCGTGCGATGATCATGCGCTGGGGGATGTCGGACAAGATCGGCAATATCGACTATGCCGAAGCGCATGAGGGATATTCTGGCAACACTGCTGGTTTCTCGGTTTCGGCCCATACCAAAGAGCTGATCGAGGAAGAGGTGAAGCGCTTTATCCAGGAAGGCTATGAGCGCGCTGTCCAGATCCTGACCGAGCGTAAGGATGAATGGGAACGTCTGGCGCAGGGGCTTTTGGAATATGAGACCCTGACCGGCGAAGAGATCAAGCGCGTGATGCGCGGCGATCCTCCTCAGGCCAGCGATGACGAAGAGGACAAGTCCGACAAGGGCAACGCCGCCTCGGTCACGGCGATACCCAAAACCAAGCCCAAGGCGAAACCCGCAGGTGATCTGGAGCCTGAGCCGACGTAATGGTCGCTATTGGGAATAACGACTGGAACCCCGGAACCTATCACAGGTTCCGGGGTTTACGCTTGCGCCCCGCGCTGGATCTGATCCGCGCCATTCCGGCCCTGCCGCCGGGCGATGTGGTTGATCTGGGCTGCGGCAGCGGGATGGTGGCGGCGGCGCTCAAGACCTTTGACAGGCCCTTGATCGGCATCGATGCCTCGCCCGCCATGCTGGCTGAGGCACGGGCGCAGGGCTGCTATGACAGCCTGCATGAAATGGACATTGGCGCATGGTCGCCTGATCAATCAGCGCCTGCGCTGATTTTCTGCAACGCCGCCCTGCATTGGCTGTCCGACCATGCCGCGCTGATGCCGCGCCTGTGCAGCTACCTTGCGCCCGGCGGCACCTTGGCGGTGCAAGTCCCGCATCAGAACAACGCCCCCTCGCACCGGGTCTGGCTGTCACTGGCCGAAGAGATGTTTCCCGGACGCGTTGATCCTGCAAACGGGCCTGATGTGCTCCGCCCGGCTGAATATTATCGGCTGCTGTCACCTCTGGGTGAACTGACCTTGTGGGAAACCGAGTATTATCAGAACCTTGACGCCTGCGCGCAAGGCCACCCCGTGCGCCGCTTTACCGAGACAACCTATGCCCGCCCGATATTGGCCGCCCTTGATCCGGCTGAACAGGCGCAACTGATCGCGGCCTATGAGGCGGTGATGGACAAGGCCTACCCGGCCGCTGCCGATGGCACGGTGCTGTTTCCCTTCAGGCGGATGTTTTTCACGCTGACGATTTGATACGCCCTAGTGAAGCAGGGGTTTATCTGTTTCTTTGGCCGGCGAATAAGCCCCCGGACAAGGATCAGAACCGCCATGCCTGCATTGAAACCCACCCTTTTCAACGCCCGGATCACGTGGCTGGGCCTTGTTGCTGACCGCGCCACCAGCCTGCGCGCCGATCCGCGTGATCATGTCATGGCCAGTTTCGCAGGTGTTGCAGGCGAGGATCACGCAGGGCTGACGCGCGCCTCCTGCAGCCGGGTTCTGTCGCAATACAAACGCGGCACCGAAATCCGCAATACCCGCCAGTTCAGCATCGTCTCGGCCGAGGAGCTGGACGAGATCGCCGCCCGCATGGGAGTTGCCCGCTTTGATCCGGCATGGATCGGGGCGTCAATGGTTGTGGAAGGGATCGCGGATTTCAGCCATCTGCCACCATCCGCGCGCCTGCAAGGGCCATCGGGCGCGACACTGGTGATCGATATGCAGAACCGCCCCTGCCATTTGCCCGCCAAGGTGATCGACGCCGACCTGCCCGGATCGGGGGCAGCCTTCAAAACCGCCGCGCATGGGCGGCGCGGTGTCACGGCATGGGTTGAACGCGAGGGGCGGCTGCATGTGGGCGACACGCTGCGCCTGCATGTGCCGGATCAACGCGTCTGGGCGCATCTGGCCGAGGCGCGCAAAGGGTAACGCGATGGCGGCATATCGGCACCAGATCCGGCAAAAACCCGCCCTTGCGGGTGGATCGCGCCGCGCAGGGCCGCAACTTGCCGCCGAAATGTCGGAAACGCGATCTTTACGGCCGCCGCCGCTCTGTATAGCCAGAGCGGGGACCCCACGGAAAGACCAGGCAGACAGATAAGACAGGGATGAGGGAAATGACGTTCAAATCCGATATCGAAATCGCCCGCGAGGCGCGAAAAGACACCATTCAGGATATTGGGGCGAAACTGGGCATTCCCCCCGCCGATTTGCTGCCCTATGGTCATGACAAGGCCAAGATCAGCCAGAATTTCATCGCCTCGCTCAAGGATCGCCCCAACGGCAAGCTGATCCTTGTCACCGCGATCAATCCCACCCCGGCGGGCGAGGGCAAGACCACAACAACCGTTGGTCTGGGCGACGGGTTGAACCGGATCGGCAAGAAGGCGGCGGTTTGCATCCGCGAGGCCAGCCTTGGCCCCTGTTTCGGCATGAAGGGCGGGGCTGCAGGCGGTGGCTATGCGCAGGTGATCCCGATGGAGGAGATGAACCTGCATTTCACCGGCGATTTCCACGCCATCACATCGGCGCATAACCTGCTATCGGCCATGATCGACAACCACATCTATTGGGGCAACGCGCTGGAAATTGACGCCCGCCGTATCGTCTGGCGGCGTGTGATGGATATGAATGACCGTGCCTTGCGCGATACGGTTGTCAGCCTGGGCGGCGTGACAAACGGTTTTCCGCGCCAGACCGGATTTGACATCACGGTCGCCTCCGAGGTGATGGCGATCCTGTGTCTGGCCACCGATCTGGCTGATCTGGAGCGGCGTCTGGGCGATATCGTCGTGGCCTATACCCGCGCCCGCAAGCCGGTCTTTGCCCGCGATATCAAGGCAGACGGCGCCATGACCGTGTTGTTGAAAGACGCGATGCAGCCCAATCTGGTGCAGACATTGGAGAATAACCCCGCCTTTGTGCATGGCGGCCCCTTTGCCAATATCGCGCATGGCTGCAATTCTGTCATCGCCACCACAACGGCGCTGAAACTGGCCGATTACGTGGTGACAGAGGCCGGATTCGGGGCGGATCTGGGGGCGGAGAAGTTCATGAACATCAAATGCCGCAAGGCAGGCATCGCGCCGGATGCGGTGGTGATCGTGGCGACGGTGCGGGCGATGAAGATGAATGGCGGCGTGGCCAAGGCCGATCTGGGGGCCGAGGATGTGGCCGCCGTGCAAGCAGGTTGCCCGAACCTTGGCCGTCATATCGGCAATGTGAAATCCTTTGGCGTGCCTGTGGTGGTGGCGATCAACCATTTCGCAGGCGATACCGAGGCCGAGATTGCCGCCGTGCGGTCCTATGTGGCCGAACAGGGGGCCGAGGCGGTGTTGTGCAAACACTGGGCCCATGGCGGGGCCGGGGCCGAGGATCTGGCGCATAAGGTGGTGGCGCTGGCTGAAAGCGGACAGGCGCAATTTGCCCCGCTCTATCCCGATGATATGCCCTTGATCGACAAGATCGAGACCATCGCCAAACGGATCTATCACGCAGATGGCGTGCTGGCGGATGATAAAATCCGCAGCCAGCTGGCAGAATGGGAGGCTGCAGGCTATGGCCATCTGCCGGTCTGTATGGCCAAGACGCAATATTCCTTTACCACCGATCCCACACGGCGCGGCGCGCCCGAGGGGCATACCGTCCCCATCCGCGAGGTGCGGCTGAGCGCGGGGGCGGGGTTTGTTGTGGCCATCTGCGGCGAGATCATGACCATGCCGGGCCTGCCCCGCGTGCCAAGCGCCGAGGCGATCCGGCTGAACGATGCGGGCCAGATCGAAGGCCTGTTCTGAGGGCTGGCCGGGGATGCCTCCGGCGGGGATATTTGATGCAAGAAGAAACCAGACGGAACAGGGGGCGCGGCGCATGACAGCCACGATCATTGACGGAAAGGCCTTTGCAGCGGATTTGCGCGCACAGGTGGCGGCGCATGTCGCGGCGCTGCGCGCGGATCACGGGATCGTGCCGGGGCTGGCTGTGGTGCTGGTGGGGGAAGATCCCGCCAGCGAGGTCTATGTCCGCTCCAAGGGAAAGATGACGCTGGAGGTGGGGATGCAATCCTTTACCCATCGGCTGGCAGCGGATTGCGACGAGGCGGTATTACTGGCCTTGATTGCCGAGTTGAACAGTGATGCGCAGGTGCATGGTATCCTTGTGCAACTGCCTTTGCCGGATCATCTGGATGCGGATATGGTGATAAATGCGATCAATCCGGCCAAGGATGTGGACGGGTTCCATATTTCAAATGTCGGGCTGCTGGCGACGGGGCAGAAAGCCATGGTGCCCTGCACGCCGCTGGGTTGTTTGCTGATGTTGCGCGCCCATCACGGCAACCTGTCGGGGATGGAGGCGGTGGTGATTGGCCGTTCCAACATCGTGGGTAAACCGATGGCGCAATTGCTGCTGGGCGAAAGCTGCACGGTGACGGTGGCGCATTCGCGCACCCGTGATCTGGCGGATGTGGTGCGGCGGGCCGATATTGTGGTGGCGGCGGTGGGGCGGCCGCAGATGGTGCCGGGCGACTGGATCAAGCCGGGCGCGAGCGTGATTGATGTGGGCATCAACCGTGTGGATGCAGGCGCGGGCAAGACGCGTCTGGTGGGGGATGTTGATTTTGACACTGCCGCTCAGGTGGCAGGGGCCATTACGCCGGTGCCGGGGGGCGTGGGGCCGATGACGATTGCCTGCCTGCTGGCCAATACGGTGACGGCCTGTGCGCGGGCGCATGGCCTGCCAGAGCCCGAGGGGCTGACGGTATAGCAGCAACTGCCGTGTGAGGGCCTATCACACGCGACAGGCTTTTAAGCCCCGGGGATAGAGCAGGAGGGTTGCGTTCCGTCACGGACCATCGCGGTGCACCGGGGGATCAGCCTGCGGCGGCCACCGGCACCATCGAGCCTTGCAGAGGGGCGATCAGCGTCATCTTGTCATCATCTTGGGCCATGACCTCGGCGCTGACAACCATCAGGCGGCGGCCCGGTTTGATCACCCGGCCTGTGGCGATCAGTAAATCCCCGCGCGCAGGTGGCAGCAGATTGATCTTTATCTCGGCTGTCAGCACATCGAAGTCCGGTGATAGCAGGCTCAGGGCTGCATAGCCTGCTGCGCTATCCTCGGTCGAAAAGGTCAAGCCAGCATGGCCAAACCCCTGCTGTTGAAGCACTGTTGGCAGGATCGGCGCATGGATGCGCACCATGCCGGGGGTGATTTCGGCCAGAC
Organism: Rhodobacterales bacterium; assembly: GCA_047921315.1. Classification (GTDB taxonomy): domain Bacteria; phylum Pseudomonadota; class Alphaproteobacteria; order Rhodobacterales; family Rhodobacteraceae; genus Seohaeicola. Next base: position 48,555 of record JBLRWJ010000009.1, read on the forward strand.
TGGCGCCCAGTGTCTGCATCATGGTCTGGCTTGCAAAGCTCTGCGTGATCCGGTCACTGACTGAGATATTTATCTTGAACGCCTTTGTGTTGCCAATGCGGTTGCCGCGAGGGGACCGCGCGGCCTGATTATCGTTATGTGAGAAATTTACAAAATAAACATGGATTTCCGATAGCAAAAAACTAATTTAAATATTCCTTTGCTATTGAGGAAATTTACGTGCTCGTGGTCAAGTCTGTACGTTCGGCGGCGCTATCCCTTTTGAATCCCGTAAGGGCAACCTTCATCCTGTTGGCGATCATGGTCCCTGTGGTTGCAGACCCGTTTGCCACCCTCAACCTGCTTGGGTTTGTGGAGCGGATTGCCTACTGGTCCGTGACTATTTGCACCGCATGCTTTGTTGCCCAATTTACTGTTGCGATGGCAAAGGAGCTGCTTCCTGCGGTCTCTGTCTGGAAGGGGGTCATGCTGCATAGCGTCGGGATGGCGCTGCTGTTTTCGCCGCTCCTTTGGCTTTGGACGCGGGCGCTGGTGCCGCCTCTCTCTGGGGCAATCAAGCCGTTTTACCAGCTGGCGGCGGAAGTTGCCCTGATCAGCCTTGCGGTTTTTGCTGCAAGAGCGCTGCTGCTAAACCGTGGCATGCTGACCAGTTTTGAACATTCTGAATCAGGGTCCCTGCCTGATCTGCTGGATGATTTGCAAACCCTGCCTGCCGCAAAATTGCGTGAGAACGCTGAACCCCAGAGCGCTGGACCTGAAACGCCGCAGCCTGTCCCGCCACGGCTGATCCGGCGGATTGATCACGATGATCCCGGCCCTGTTTTGCGGCTGGAGGCGCTGGATCATTTTGTAACGGTCGTGACACCGCTGGCGCATCATCACCTTCGGATGCGGTTTGCCGATGCCGTGGATGAGATGGATTCGGTTGAGGGTGTTGTGACCCACCGCTCCCATTGGGTGGCCCTGACAGCCGTGACAGGCGCCGCGCGCCATAAGGGCAGGCTGTTTTTGAAGGTGGCCTGCGGCACGGATATTCCTGTCAGCCGCAAACATATGCCCGCAGTGGAGAAACAGGTTCTCAGCGTGATCGGATCACCGCGGCATCGGGATACAGGCGGTGCCGGGTCCGGTCAGAACGGCGATGGCGCTTGCCGCCATGAGACCGCTTAACGCCCGATGCGTGCTGTCCAGCCCGCCGGTATAGGTGCCATAGGCGGGCAGGATCACGCGGGTATCATCAATCAGAAAGGCGGGGCGCCTGACCGTGCCGGCGCGGGTACGGATGACGGCCTTGGGATGAAAATGGCCGGATATTTCGGCCACCCCATCCGGCTTTGCGATATGGCGGAAGGTCAGTGGTGGCAGGGCCAGTTCCGCCAGATGCGTGCCGCCCAGATCAACAGGGCCGGGATCGTGGTTGCCCTCGGCCCAGATCCAGCGGCGCCCGGCTTGTAGCCGCGCGATCCACAGGCGCGCCGCCTCCGGCAGGCCGTGATGTGCCGCGATATCGTCAAAACTGTCACCCAGACAGACCACGGTATCGGCCTGTGTCGCCGCCAGATCGGCTTGCAGGCGGGTCAGGATATCGTGCACCTCGTAGGGGGGCAGGACCATGCCACCGCGCCGCACGCGACGTTCGGATTTGCCGAAATGCAGGTCTGACACGCAAAGCAACGATTGCGCAGGCCAGAACAGCGCACCGGATGCCCGCGCATGCAGGGTTTCCCCGGCAAGGGTAAAGGCGTGATGGGGTTTGGTCTGGGTCATGCGCGGTTGATGGCAGGGGGCAGGGCGCATGGCAAGAGCGGGCGGGGGCAAGCGGTGGTATGTCAGCCTAGCCCCGCCTCGCGCATCAGCGCCGCTGCAGCCTCGGCCATCAGGCGTTCGCGGGCCTCCCCCTCAACGGGGACGCGCCCTGCCTCCAGAAACAGTGGTGCGGCAAAGGGGGTGACGCGGCTTTGCCGGATCAGGTCGATCCGGTCGCCGACACGCTCCAGCATCTCGCGCAGCCGCCCGAAATCGACCAGCCCGCGCATCGCCTCGGTCCGCGTGATGCGCAACAACAGGTGATCAGGGTCATATTTCACCAGCGTGTCATAGAGGATATCGGAGGAAAACGTCGCCTGCCGCCCTGATTTGCGCTGGCCCGCGCTGACCCTGTCGATCAGCCCCGCGATGGTGGCCGAGGCGCGGAAGGTGCGTTTCATCACCGCATTGCCCTTGAACCACGCCTCCAGCCCATCCTCCAGCGCGACAGGGTCCAGCAGGGCGCGCGCATCGGTCAACGGTTTCAGCCCCCAGATCAGCGTGGCGTAATCGGTGGCGACAAAGCCCAGCGGATCAAGGCCCATCTCCTCCATCCGTTTGGTCAACAGCAGGCCCAAAGTCTGCTGCGCATTGCGGCCCGCAAACCCGTAGATGCAGGCATGTTCACGCCCGTCGCGGGGGAAGCTTTCGATCAGCAGCCGCCCCGGTTCCGGCAGGCGGCTGACGCGGGCCTGCAGGCTCAGCCAGTCACGCGTGTGGGCGGGCAGGCCGGGCCAGACATCTTGCTGCAACAGCCGCAGGATACGGGTGCTGAGCTGGGTGGAGGTGGCGAATTTGGTGCCCATGAAGGTGGCGATCTTGGGCTTGCGGCCAGGATCGGGGCTAACCTCCACGGTCATCTCGCGCAGGCCTTCATAGCGCACGATCTGCCCGCCGATCAGGAAGGTATCGCCGGGGGTGAGCGTGGCGGCAAAGGCTTCTTCGATCTCGCCCAAGGGTTTGCCGCCCCGATTGCGGCGATAGCGCACTTTGAGGGTATCGGTATCCTGAATAGTGCCGATATTCATGCGGATCTGGCGCGCGGCGCGCGGATCACGCAACTGCCACAGCCCGTCTGGCCGCTGCATCAGGCGCTGCCAGCGATCATAGGCGCGCAGGGCATAGCCGCCGGTGGCGATGAAATCCAGACAGGCATCGAAATCGGGGCGGGCAAGATCGGCATAGGCGCCTGCCGATGTCATCTCGGCATAGAGCGCATCAGCGGCGAAAGGTCCCGCGCAGGCCGCGATCAGGATATGTTGGCACAGCACATCCAAAGGGCCAGCCCCGCGCGCCTCGCCGTCCAGATCACGGGCCTGCACCGCCTCGAGCGCTGCCAGACATTCGATGACCTCGAAACGGTTGGCGGGCACCAGCAGCGCCTTGGACGGCGCGTTGTAGCGGTGATTGGCCCGCCCGATGCGTTGCACCAGACGTTTGACATTCTTGGGCGCGCCGATCTGGATGACCAGATCCACATCGCCCCAGTCAATCCCCAGATCAAGGCTGCCGGTACAGACGATGGCGCGCAGTTCGCCGCGCACCATCGCCGCCTCGACCTTTTGGCGCTGGTCGCGGTCAAGGCTGCCGTGATGGATACCGATGGGCAGCGTATCGTCATTGGCAAGCCACAGATTGTGAAAGAACACCTCGGCCTGCGCGCGGGTGTTGTGGAAAATCAATGTGGTGCGATGTGCCTTGATCTGGTCGAGCACGGCGGGGATTGCATAGGCAGCACCTCCGCCCGCCCAAGGCGGGGGCTGATCGGTTTGCAGCATGGCGATATCGGGATCGGGGCCGGGATCGGCGGTCAGGATCGGGCAGGGATCAGGGTGGCGCGCCAGCAGCCGCGCGATGGCGGCCGGATCATCCACCGTGGCGGACAGTCCGACACGGCGCAGATCGGGGCACAGGGTGTTAAGCCGGGCCAGCGCCAGCATCAACTGATCGCCACGCTTGCTTTCGGCCAGCGCGTGGATTTCATCGACAACCACGCGTTTGAGGCCCGCAAACATCCGGTGCGCATCGGGATAGCTGATCAGCAGGGCAAGGCTTTCGGGGGTTGTCAGCAGGATATGGGGCGGGTCGGCGCGTTGGCGGCGTTTGATATGGGCCGAGGTGTCGCCGGTGCGATCCTCGATTCGCACCGGCAGGGCCATTTCCGCGACAGGGGCCTCCAGATTGCGCCGGATATCCGCCGCCAGCGCCTTGAGTGGCGAGATATAAAGCGTGTGCAGTCCCTGATGCGGCGCGGTGGCAAGATCCGCCAGCGTGGGCAGGAACCCCGCCAGCGTCTTGCCGCCCCCCGTGGGCGCGATCAGCAACAGCGCGGGATCATCGGCGCGCGTCAGCATGTCCAGCTGATGCGGATGCGGGGCCCAGCCTTTGGCGTGGAACCAGCGGGTGATGAGAGGGGGCAGGGTGGGTGCTGTCATGGCCCCAGAGGTAGGGCAGGCGGGCAGGGCCCGCCAGTGG